>CAZOYJ010000056.1:0-3115 GCA_964583905.1 uncultured Roseivirgaceae bacterium | reverse complement strand
TGCCGAGGAGGTCCAGTATTTTATTTGCTCTTCTTTTCCCATGCCTAAAGTTACCAATCATACGCCAAAACCCACATTATCCTTAAAAATCTTCACCGCTATCGCCAGCAGGATCACACCAAATACCCTGCGCAAAACCGCAAACACCGATTTACCTAGCTTGCGTTCCAGCCAGGAGGACGACCGCAGCACCAGGTACACAAATACCAGGTTGAATAAAATGCCAATCAGGATGTTGGTTTGTTCATAAACCGCACGCAGCGAAAGAATGGTGGTGAGTGTTCCGGCTCCGGCTATCAGCGGAAACGCCAGGGGCACCACCGATCCTGAACCTTTCGCATCAGGATCATCTTTTATTAACGTCATGCCTAAAATCATTTCCATGGCCACAATAAAAATCACAATGGCCCCGGCTACGGCAAATGAGGCCACGTCCAACCCAAAGAGTTTTAAGATGGATTGGCCCAGGAAAAGGAATCCAACCATCAACACAGCCGAAATGATAGTAGCTTTCTCGGCATGAATTCGGCCTTCGCGTTGTTTGATGGTGATGATAAAGGGAATGGCCCCGATAATGTCAATAACGGAGAAGAGGATGAGGGTAACGGAGAAAATTTCTTTCAGATCAGCCATGTCGTTAAAAAACTGAGCAAAGCTAAAACAAAAAAGCCGGACTTGATGATCCGGCTTTCTGCTTATAATTTTTTAATCGATCAGAAAAGCGTTAAGGGTACACCAACCGAAATCTGTAAAGTTCTGTTCTGCGGCTGAGCTTCATCATCGAGCTTAGTAAACCCAAGTCCGTACCGTACATCCAACATTACCTTCCGCTTGAAAATAAATCCTGCCCCAACCTGGGCGCCAAGATCTGTGCGTCTCTTAAAATACACATCCTGCCAGGGATGTTCCTCGGGTTCATCTTTAAAGTACACACTGCCTTTAACGGTTTCGCCATACGGTTCCGTGGGGTCTTCCCAACGGTAGGTAAAGGAAGTTTTTCCACCCATGGCGTAACTGAAGTTTGGTCCGGCACTCAGGTAGAGCATTCCCAATTCGTTGTAAAAAGTGAAGCGCGCAAGCAAAGGTATTTCAAGGTAGTTTACGGTAACATCCCACTTGCGTACTTCTCGGATGCCGTCAAATACATTTGAAAAATCGACTGATGCGCCCTTTTGGATGTAATTAATTTCAGGCTGAATGGAGAGCAGGTCGCTGATGAACAGATTCACGGCTACACCCCCGGTGAAACCAATGATATTTTTAATGTTTTCCTGGTTCTCACCCATTTTATAATCCGACACCGTGAGTCCTGCTTTCGGGATCAGGGTTACCTGGCTGAAACCGGTAACAAACGTAGCCACCCATATCAGGCTGAGCAATGTTCTTTTCATTCTAATAAAATTTCTTAATGAGAATTCGACTAATGAGTAGATTAGTATTTATTCAACGGAACGCCCACACTGAATTGCAGTACACGGTTTTTTGAAGTGTAGTTGTCGTACACATCCGTGAAGCCGTGGGTATACCGCAGGTCAAGTGTAATCTTTCCGAATAATAGACCTCCGACACCGGCTTGCAATCCCACATCTAGGCGATTATCAGCATATACATCGTAACCATCGTAGTCGTCTGGTTTATCGGAGAATCGAATTTTCGATTCGATGTCTTGTTCGGGCAACCCGCCAAAGCTACTGCTGAGTTTGTACTTACCGCCCAATCCCATGGCAATGGATGGGCCCGCAGTAACATAAAATTTCGATACTCCGCCAAACTTGACTTTCGCCAGTACCGGAACCTCAAGATAATTGTACCGGAATTCGGATTTGAGAACATACTCATAGCCGTCTGGGTAGGCGATGTCTTCGCTGATATGTCCTTTCTGAATAAAATTAATTTCAGGCTGCACACTAAACCGATCGTTAATAAAAACGTCATAGCCGGCACCCACAGTAAAGCCAACCAGAAGTTTTTGGTTGTGTTTTTCGGCAAAATCAACTGGTTCAAACGAAGAACCCGACACCGTAAGGCCAACACGGGGTATAATGGTTTGGGCAAAAAGATTTCCTGTGGCCAGCAGGAAAGCGGCCACCGCAAGTTTGTGTTTCATCTGTTAAGGGTTATTACAGAAGCCTTGTACGGAATAGGAAACTTAAGGTTTGGAAAATTTTGGAATAAAAATGATCCACTCTTTAAGCACTTTGATTTGAGTGTTCATGTATCACCTCCAGAAAATCTTCGGCAAACTTTTCCAGGTACAGGATTTCGGTTGGGCTCAATCGTTCGCGCTTCATGTAGAACAGCAATTTGTTGCGATGACACTCAATATGAATTCCTTCCCGGTTTTCAAAGAAGGAGAGCAGCGGTTCTGTGAAGAAGGCCCTGATCTGATCGTCCGGTTCGCCTCTTAAATAATATTTCTTCGAAAATTCCGGATGATGTTTAAAGTCGATGTCTTTACCCGATGTCAGTTCCGAAAACTTCGACCACAAACTTTCGGGCTCAAGGGCGAAATCGGGAATGTATAGTCCGGTTTCTGTGAGCTGTATTACGGTAATGTAAGCATCCTGTCGGCTGTGACCGGCACCTTCGCTGAGGGCAATATCGGAAATGGTTATTCTTCCTAGTTCAAGGTATTTTTCGAGGATGTTTTCTTCATATTGTACTTTGGTTCCTTTCTGAATGGGAAAACCTTTGTACTTCAATGCGCTCTTAACTTTTTGAGGAATGAAAGCGTATTCATGGTCAGCGGCAAACTTTCTTAATTCAATCTGGCGGTTATCCAGTTTAAGTTCAAAGCGGAATAATTGTTTCGGATCGTATTTACGACTGGCCAGCGGATGGCTGGAGAAGGCTTTGAAATTATCAAATCCATTTACCAATACTTCACCACCGGTATGCTCGTACGCTTCCTGGAAATGGTACAGCGCTTCCATAAACGTGTGGTCAACCAGACGTGCTTCTGAAAAACTGAACATTACTTTTTTACCAGGTTCAAACGTGCGGAACAATTTTCTGTACCCGATGAGGTTGGAGAAAATGGCCGCGTCAAATACTTTGATAGAGTACGATCCATTCATCTGCTGGCTTTCGTACCGTGCCTTGAACAAACTTCGGA
>CAZOYJ010000055.1:0-18106 GCA_964583905.1 uncultured Roseivirgaceae bacterium | reverse complement strand
CTTTTAACACTGCGGTAAGGTGTTTGATCAACGTTTCGGTAATGCCGTTGTCTCCTTTATCCAGCGAGGGAAAAATATAGGGGTCGTCAAAACTTTCATCGTTAAACGTATAACGAACCTTATCGGGGTAGTGTAGGTTCTTCCAAACATACTCCAGCACTTCGCCCCGGTTAACATAGGCAAAGGCTGGTCTTGCAAACTGGGCTACAACTTTTTTAATCTTGTTTAATCGTTCTTCATATACCTTTAGCAGGTGGTAATAAAACATCAGGTCTTTGTTGGCCAGGCGGTCAATTTCAATATTGGGTTCATTAAGAATATGATCAAAAACTTCTTCTGCTTCTTCCAGTATCCTTCGGATTTCTTTCAATTGCTGATTTTCTTTTTCCGAGTACGGCACGCGTTTTAAGCGTACACCAACCCGTTGAAGCGAATCGCTCCCATTCACCAACTTCCAAAATCGCATATTGTCTTTGGTGTCGAAGAGGGTCAGCACATTTTCCAATAAGGTATTTGATTGGCTAATGGCCGTTCGGATTGTACTTGTGGTGATGCTGCCCCAATCAGGCGAGCCGGCATCAAAAATTCCGGCATTAATGCTTTCAATCATTTCAAAATACCGTCCGTTTAAACTAATTCTTTCCCACTGCTCGTTTTCATTAAAAGTTTTATCCATGCCCGGATAATCAAGGAACAAGGTGTCGCGGTCATGCAAGACGTAATGCTGGAGTTGAACGCCATCCTTAAAAATTCTGTGTTCCTCAAATCGCTTACCCTCTACCGGTAAAAACCGAAATGTCCATCGTCCTTCCAAAAGACCTTCTTCGTTCATACTCCCGGAAAACCGGATGGCGCTAAAGAAGCCCTCCATTTTTCCCACCATCACGCCCTTATTAAAAGTGGCTTGTACTTGCATTACCGTATCAGCCGGAGCTGAATTTTCAATGCGCTGGGCAAGCATTTCCCAACTTCCATTGGCTTTTCCATCTTTGAAGTTGCCCTTTAACAAAAATTCATTACCGGCCGATTGATGAATAACCTGATACCCGCTTTCTTTATACTTCTCTAATGGTCTTAATTTTTTTGAACTGAAAATCCAACTCCCATTCTTCCGCCCTTTATCAAAAATACCCTTGTAGGTAAGGGAATGAAAAAGATTATTGCTCAGCGGATCGTTTACTACTGCATTAAAGGTGAATGGGCCCTGCTTAACTGTATCGTTACCGCTAAGCACATAGTAGTAATCGGCCCTTCCGGTAAACTGTTCCGTCAGTTTTAATGAACCTTCAAAGTGTAATGGCCGGATTTGTGCCTGTAAGGAGCTAACCCAAATCATTAGCACGATCATCCCGGTAACACCAATTTTACACCTGGCACGCATCATCTATTTGTGTTAAAATATCAACTTTTCGCTAAAACCCTGAAAGCTTATGACAGCAAGCTATGCACATCGGAAAGGTGCAAACGTAATTTCAGCGTTCAATAAAATTATTCCTTTTCGAATTACAAACAAAAACCTATCCGACCTAACAAATACGGTTAGTTTTGGTTATTTCAGGTGGGTCTAATGATCGGAAATTAATTTCACCCTATATATTTGTGTACTGAATGACCCGGACCACAATCATGCGTATTTTTTTTTGGTTACTGATAATTCCCCTGATCGTATTCTCTTGCCGCACGGAAAAACGGGAAGCAAATCTCCCCATCCTGGGCTACCGCGAAGTAGCGGCCAAAGAAGAGGACGGGAAAAAAGTAATCGACACGGTGTACCACACCATTGCCGATTTTGAATTTGTAAACCAGGACAGCGCTATCATTACACCTAAAACTTTTGAAGGCAAAATTTACATCACCGATTTTTTCTTTACTTCCTGCCGCACCATCTGCCCCAAAATGAAAACGCAAATGCTGCGTGTGTACGACTCTATTCAATCCATGCCCGATGTACTGATCCTGTCACACACCATCGACCCCGAGCACGATACCGTAGCCCTGCTTCGCGATTTTGCCGAACGGCTTGGCGTAAGCAGCAACAAATGGCACTTTGTAACCGGTGAACAGGATAAAATCTATACGCTGGCACAAACCAGTTACTTTGCTACCGCGATGGTGGACAATACGGAACCGGATGGGTTTATTCACAGCGGTGCTTTTTTGCTGATCGATAAAGAGCGAAGGATCCGCGGCAAGTACGA
This sequence comes from uncultured Roseivirgaceae bacterium, assembly GCA_964583905.1. Taxonomy (GTDB): domain Bacteria; phylum Bacteroidota; class Bacteroidia; order Cytophagales; family Cyclobacteriaceae; genus UBA2336. Next base: position 15,908 of record CAZOYJ010000055.1, on the reverse strand, counting down.
TGGTACCGTGGAAGCGGATGTGGACCGCCTGATCAGGGATATCCGCAGGCTCAGAAGAGAATACGGATTATAAATTACGCTTCAAGACCATTTAAACGGGCTTGATCAAACCATAATCTGGTACCCAAATAATTGATTTTCAGTACTGCACCATTTTCACACGGCCGATTAGAACCACTCATCCCCAGTTGCACCAAATAATCCGACTTCTGTTGTGCAAAGTGGCTCAACATTGGTAAATTCGACATCCTTAACTAGTGGTGTACCCTATTCAGACATAAATCAAAATTCCACATTATGGCAAGCATTAAATTAAATGTAAATGGAAAGACCCGTGAAGTGAATGTATCGCCTGATACCCCACTGCTTTGGGTGCTTCGCGAATCACTCGACCTGGTAGGAGCAAAGTACGGTTGCGGCATTGCGCAATGTGGTGCCTGTACGGTTCACCTCAATGGTGAGGCTGTCCGCTCCTGCAGCCTTCCGGTGTCGGCTATCGGAGATGGAAAGGTAGTTACAATCGAAGGCCTATCCACCGAGGGAGACCATCCGGTACAAAAAGCATGGGAAGAAGTGGACGTTATGCAGTGCGGTTATTGCCAGGCCGGGCAGATTATGTCGGCAGCCGCTTTGTTGAAGAAGAATCCGGATCCCAGTGATGCGGAGATTGCTACCGCCATGAACGGAAACATCTGTCGCTGCGGTACGTATGTGCGCATCCGTGAAGCCATCAAGAAGGCCGCTGCGCTAAGCTGATTGTTTATCTGATCAAATCCTTAAATCCCAACTTATGGAAATCGTTAAAACCCATTATAATAGAAGGTCATTCCTTAAAGTTTCGGCAGCAGCCGGTGGCGGCATCGTGCTGGGCTTCAACTGGCTTATGTCGTGTGCTCCCGCAGGAGAGAAAACCGGTATGCAATTGCCCGAAGAATGGTTTGACATTAATGCCTACCTGAAAATTGGCGACAATGGACTCGTCACCATTTTTTCACCCAACCCGGAAATCGGACAAAATGTTAAGACTTCCATGCCCATGATTGTAGCCGAAGAATTGGATATAGACTGGAAGCACGTAATCGTAGAGCAGGCTACACTGAACACCGAAAAATTCAAACGACAGATTGCAGGTGGGAGCCAGTCCATTCGTCAGGAATGGAAAACGTTGCGCATGGCCGGTGCCACAGCCAGGCGGATGTTGATGGAGGCCGCAGCACAAAAATGGAACGTACCCGTTTCCGAGTTAACCACAGACAAGGGGGTAATCAAAAATTCTTCAGGAAAGACACTGGGCTACGGTGAGGTGGCCTCACTTGCAGTTACGATTGCCGTGCCGGAAGAGGTAGAACTGAAAGATCCTAAAGATTTCAAAATCATCGGAACACCCACCAGGAACGTTGACGGGAAGAAAATTATCAAAGGCGAAGCCCTCTTCGGACTTGACTACAAGCGTGAGGGCATGCTGATTGCCATGATTGAACATGCACCTGCCTTTGGCATGCGACCCAAATCGGTGGATGACAGCGAAGCCCGCAATATGCCGGGTATAAAAGATGTGTTTACCATAACCACGCTTCCCGAAGGTGTGGAGAGACAATGGTCGGATGTAAATGCCTTTCCGGAACTTGTAGTCGTACTGGGCAACAGCACCTGGGAGGTAATGAAGGCCAAAAAGGCGCTGAAGATTGAGTGGGAAGCAACGTCAAAGCTCGAAAGCACAGAAGACTACGAAAAGGCATTGAATGATCTTCTTGAAAAGAAGGCCGAGACACCTGCGCGAAAAGATGGTAATCCTGATGAGGTATTCAAGAAGGCCGCGAAAATTGTAGCGCGAACCTACTCGGCACCTTTCCTTGCCCATAATACCATGGAGCCTATGAATTTCTTCGCCCACGTTACCGCTGACAAAGCAGAACTTATCGGCCCCATTCAAACCCCTGCACAATTACGTAAAACTGCAGCTGCTGTGCTCGGCATGCCAGAGGAGAACGTTACGGTTGACATGACCCGTCAGGGTGGTGGATTTGGACGCAGGTTATACGGCAATTTTGGCGTGGAGGCTGCGGTAATTTCAAAGCGCGCCAATGCGCCCATCAAGCTGGTGTATAGCCGCGAAGATGATATGACTCAAGGCACGTACCGTCCGGCTTATAAAGTAAGATACCAGGCCGCTATTGATAAAGACAACAACCTCCTCGGTATTAAAATCCGTGGAGCGGGTGTACACGAAAGCCCGGTGTTTCATAATCGTTTCCCGGCCGGAACGGTAGACCATTACCTGGTTGAAAATCATTCGCTTGATTCAAATATTTCCACGGGTGCCTGGCGTGCTCCCCGATCTAACTTCATTGCTATTGCTGAGCAAAGCTTTCTGGATGAGGTGGCGGAAGCTCTTGGTAAAGATCCTATAGACTTCAGGCTTGAGCTTTTTGAACGGGCCATCCATAACCCGGTGGGTGAGCAGAACGATTATGATCCTGTACGGTACGCTGGCGTGCTTAAACTGATAAAAGAAAAATCGGGATGGGATAAAAAGCAAGAAGGTATTCACCGCGGTGTTTCCGCCTACTATTGCCATAATTCCTATGTGGCCCAGGTGATTGATATCGTGATGAAAGATTCGAAACCCGTTATTCAAAAAGTGTGGTGTGCTACGGATTGCGGAATTGTAGTAAACCCGGAAGGCGCCAACAACATCATGGAAGGCGGTGCAGTGGATGGCATTGGTCATGCAATGTACAGCGCCATGACGTTTAAGAATGGAAAGCCCGATCAAAGTAATTTCCATAACTACAAGCTGATCCGTTTCAGTGAGGCGCCTCTTGAAATCGAAAACTTCTTCGTAGTGAATGGGGTTGATCCTACAGGCCTGGGAGAACCGGGATTGCCGCCAACGGGCGCGGCACTGGCCAATGCGTTGTATGCAGCAACCGGAAAGCGCTTCACCACCCAGCCTTTTGCGGCAACTGATCTTGCTACAATTGAAAGGATGTGATCGATTGGAATTCGCTGATGAGAGTTGGTTTTGGACTAACTTCTATCCTCTTTAGTCATTACTTTATTTTCGGTTGCGGTCAGTCAACAGCTGACCGCAACCGTTCTACCAAATTCACACAATACTACCGGCAGGGGGAGCAACTTTACAGTAAACACTGCAGCAATTGTCATCAAGCCAATGGCACCGGACTTGGCCGGGTGTATCCTCCGCTTCATCAATCCGATTTTATGGAACATAATTTCGAACGGGTTATCTGCTTGATGAAATATGGTATCGAAGGTGAGCTTACTGTGAACGACATCAGCTTCAATCAAGCCATGCCCGGCATACCCTCGCTCACCGATCTGGAAGTAGCGCAACTTGCCACCTACATTTATAATACGTGGTCGCACGAACGAGGCCTTGTTGATGTAAAAGAAACCAGTCGGATTTTGAATACCTGTCGTTAATTAACGCAGGTGAATAATCGTTTTTTCATTCCCGGCCACTTGCACCTTTGCTTTATCAAAAGAAGGCGGGCCAAATGTGCCCATGGCATCATTCGAAAAACCATACGGCTCGGTGGGTATTCCCAGAAAATTTGTATCGAGCTGGTTGTTTTTATTAACGTCCTGAAAAACACTAATGGCATAATCGCCTTTTGCAAGGTCATTGAATACAACCATTATTTCCGGCCCATCAACCGATACTTTCTTCGATTGCACCGGAGTTTTTAAAAATAAATCTGCCTGGTCGAAAAGCGCAATCAGCACAACTCCGCCTTTGTTAGGCGCTATTTTTTTTAGGGTAACCTCCAGCGTCTGGGCAAAGCTAGCCGTATAGCCTGCTAAAAATATTCCAGTAAAGGCAATCCGTATTAAACTCATAATTATTCTTCCCGAAAAATGCAGTGCTTAACGTTGTTAACCAAATGAGTTGGGTTACACCATTCAAATACGTAACAATCTGCCATTCATAACTGCAGAAGCAGGTTTAAAATTCCACGGGAAGGATTACCTACAATTCACTCCTGTTCGTCTGGGTTATCTTGTACTTTCCTATATGATATAAGTGGCTCATTAACCACATAGGTCACAAAGTAATTTACACAAAGAACACAGAGAGAACCTCCTCTTTGTGCACCTTTGTGGGTATTTTGCTATGTGAACTCCGTGGTTAAAATTTGTTTTGCGTAACATCAGTTATATAAAAGATGCATCATGTTCTAAGATTGTAAATGTATGACGTTCCGGAATAAAATAATTTTTGCGCTTTCCTGCATTATCCTTACAGTTAGCTTGCTTTCCTTCCAGCAAAAACAATTCGACCTGAAGGCGAGTATGAAACGTGGTGAAGAAATTTATATTAACTATTGCCGCTCCTGCCACATGGATCAGGGTCAAGGCATTGAAGGCGTGTATCCTCCGCTGGCTAAATCCGATTACCTGATGGCCGATACAAAACGATCCATCCGGAATGTTCTTTACGGTGTGAACGGAGAAATTGTGGTTAACGGAAAAACTTATGCGATCGACATGGCAGGTTTTGATTTAACCGATGAACAAACCAGCGATGTGCTGAACTACATCCGCAATTCATGGGGCAACAAGGGCGATCCGGTGACGCCTGCTGAAGTGAAGGCAAGCCGTAAGGATAAGTAAATCAATCCACACATCAACCTTGCCGCTACCGGAAACACCTTCGGAAATGACAGGAACCTTGCTGACGAGATCGGGTTGTGAATTGATTACCCGGTAATCTCAAGGTCTCTGGGCGCTGGTTGTACGGTTTTCCGGTGTTCTGCCGAAATAATCTACGGCCCTTCTCCGGTTGTGTATTTTTTTATTTCGGAAAAATTCTATCTTCACAGCCATTAAACCTAAAACCAATTAAACCTATGATGAGAAAACTATTGAGCCTGGCAACCCTGTTCGTTGCCGTTGTCCTCGTATCCTGCGAGGTTACCGAAGTAGTGCAGGATGAAATCTCTGACACTACGCTAACCCAAATCAGAAACCTGGGCTTTAGCACCGAAAATGTAATCCGCACCGATGGCGGTTACCTGGTGGAGGGTGACATTATTCTCCACGACCATGATTTGGTTAGATCCTTTACTTCCAAAACGTTACGCATTGCCGAGGTTGAACAGTACCGTACGTTCAATTTAGTTACGGGTATGCCCCGCACCATAAGGGTAGGCACGAGCGGAAGCGTTCCTACATCCGTATCCAATGCTATCAACGCTGCCATTGTTCGCTACAACAATGAAAATTTAGGCCTTACATTTCAGCGTGTGAGCAGCGGCACGGTTGACATCACCGTAAAAATCATTAATGGCGGTTCTTACATTGCTTCTGCAGGATTTCCTGACGATAATGGCAATCCGTATCACACCGTAAATTTTAATAAGCGGTATGCGAATTACAGCGCAGGTTTCCTAACCACTGTACTGGCTCATGAAATAGGCCATTGCATTGGCTTCCGCCACACCGATTATATGAATCGTGCATACAGCTGCGGTTCAGGTGGAAACGAAGGACAAGAAACTACTGGCGTTGGGGCCGTTCATATTCCCGGCACACCCACCGGTCCTGATGCGAACTCCTGGATGCTGGCTTGTTTGAGCAGCTCTACTGATCGCCCGTTCAACGCAAATGATAAAATCGCTTTGGGTTATCTCTATTGATTCATAAATCTGTCGATAAAAAATGCCGGCTAACACCGGCATTTTTTTTATTGCCTGACCATCAATTTTTTAAAACGGATAAGACCATCTCCGGTTTGAATCTTCAACAAATACGTTCCGGCAACAAGTGTTTCTGTGTTGATTGTTTTGACGTCACCAAAATCTTCTGCCTCACGGATCACGCGTCCATAGATATCGGTAAGTTGCAACAGGGCCAGTTCTTGGTCGTAAATAACTACGTTTACCCAATCCCCCGAAACTACCGGGTTAGGATAAATGTGTACATCCGTTTCGCGCACAAAAAATATGGACTCTTCTTCGCTTATTATTTCTTGTTGGTTAATAGTGGTGAGCCGCACACGATAGCTGTGGATACCGGGCAACGGTGAGGGATCCACAAAGGTAAACGCCTTTTCAAGAACCGGTGAAATAGTAGCTACCGGGATAAAATTGTCGTCCATCTTCCGTTCGAGTGTTGCCGAATGCAGGTTGTAGGTGGTGCCCAATAACACCTCAAAAATAACTGCTTCGGTTACAACATATTCGCGCGGAAAAAAACTAATGAAGTAACAACCAACGCCCTGCAGGGTGTAATCGATTGTATGTTCACGAACGCCTTGCCGTTCATTGATAATGGGCGCCACAGAAAAAAAATTAGTACCCGGTTGGTCTAATTGAATAACAGCAAAGGTATCGGTTAAAGTAAGAAACGGCTCGAGGTACTTTTCGCCCAAGGTAAACAGCACATATTTTTCAGCGGCTTCAACCTTATTCCAGTAAAACATAAGGTCTTGATCACAAATGAATCCCACCTTCAGCCTGTCGGGTGGAGATAGTACGATAAGGCTTGATTCAAACGTCTCCTCCGTGGTGATCATTCTAAACTGAATCAAGCCAGAAGTGTTGGGGGTGGTCCATTCATAGAATCCTTTTTCCAATTCAACATCGGGATCAATGTCAACCCAACTACCTGCTGTGGAGAATCTAAACGCCAATACACCTGTTGCAGGCAGGTTGTTCCACCGCCAACGGATTATCGTGGATGTATTAGATGCCAGGGGATCTGTTTCCAGCGGATACCTCCACTCAAACCCCGAGGAAATTTCATATGCCAGAAAGAACTTTTGAGGTCCCGAGGTTACCTCATATCCGGTCACGGTAAACTCATAACTACCCGGTGCCGGGCGATTAACACTTACTTGTTCAACATTATTAAGATGATCTTTTCCACGTTGAGCCGCTTGCTGCAATGCTTCGGTCGAAGGTGAGGTATCCAAAATCCAGGGCTCCCAAGCCTCTCCAGTTGTGGTGTTTCGTAACGTAAGGTCAAGATCGTTTACCAGCGCTTTCGTAACAAACGGATCGGCTGGAGGATCCGCCCAAACCAACGTCACCTTGAGGTTGTGCTGATCAGCCGGTACATCGATTGAAAAAGTTATTTCTTCATTCTGGTCAATTGACCCCGAAAAAAAATTCTCAGCATCTATCGTTCGCAATGCCCCTAACGCATCCGCATTTCCAAAACCTGTTTCAAAATCCACGTTTGGCCGGCCGGTGTTTTGGGCGCTGTTGATAAGAACTGCTTTAACCAGGGCCGCATCCGGCAAATCATTGAATTTATTTTTATAAGCTTCTTGTACCAACACAGCGATACCCGATACTACGGCTGCTGATTCAGAGGCTCCCCCATCGCCAAACGCCAGCAGCTCAGGCTTAACACGCCCGTCATGGGCCGGGCCGCGCGAACTGCCGGCAACCACATGGCCATACCGATCGGATGAACCAACGGCTAATGTATTTTTTGAGACTTTAAATTGGCCAGTCAGATTGGCAAATCCTGCAAGGCCCGCATATGCGCCATCCACAGGTGCCCGTACGCCCTCGTTACCAGATGAAAACACATGCAGAATTTTCGGGAATTCTATGGCCGCCCGATCGTATTCGCTGGATTCGATACCGTAATAATTTTCCAGTCCAACACCATATGAATGATTTTGTACCGAAACCTGTAATCCTGAAAGTTCGTTGCCATCGTCCGGCAACAGTCGTTCAAAATCAGCCGTGGTAATTCCTGCGCCCCATGCAGCTCCCTTTGCAAAAGGTGAAGTATTGCCACCTCCCGCTGCAAGGGTGGCCATGAAGGTGGCGTGTACTGTTGAAGGTTCGTCAAACTGATTATTGAGAACAACCCTGCCCCGTACATCAAGATCATTTATATCAAAAGGTTTTTCCTTTACCGACAGAACTAATCCCGCTCCGGCCAGCATGGGAAACTTATCATGTACACTGGTAACTGAATTTACCGATTGATCAAAATCGCCTAAAACAGTTTCTTCCTTGGCCACACGGTTTGCCCTGTCGATAAACTTCACTCCGGGAGCCCACTTAAGTTTTTTCCATGACTCTCCGGTTAGGCCCGATACAGAATAGAGTTTATCGTCACGCTGTTCAACACGCAAGCCAGGGTAATGACTATTTTTCCACACCAAAAATGAATCGGGATTAGCGACTTTAAGGATGACGTCAGAAACCTCCGAAAGGCTTAACAACGGTGGAGCAATGCGTACAGAATCTCGAATAGGAGTAGGGGATTGCGCCTGAACAACAATCCCATTCAGCACCATCCATATAATAAGTATGCGCATTCGCAGATTGTTAGCCCGGATCATGTAAAATGCAATATGCAAAGTAACAACCTGTAAGTAAAACACATAGGAAATTCATCGGCTGAATTGTACCTTCAACTCGCTTTATGAAAGAACTAAAAACCATACTTGCCGAATTTAACAAGATTAACTTTTTACAACGGAAAGCCGCCCTGGCAACGGTTGTAAAGGTGCATGGTTCATCCTATCGCAGCCCCGGAGCGCGCATGCTCATCACCGATGATGGCCGTTGGGTAGGTTCCATCAGCGGGGGCTGCCTGGAAGGCGATGCGTTGCGCAAAGCACGGCAGGTGATGCAGGAGAACAAACCCTTGTGCATTACCTACGATACCCGCGAAGAAAGTAACCAGAACCTGGGCATCGGGTTAGGGTGCAATGGGGTTATTGATGTGTTGATTGAAGCCGTCAATCCTGCTAACCCCGATAATCCGGTAGCGCTGCTTCATGAAATCACCGCTCAGCCCGGCCCGACTGCCTTGGCTACTATAATTTCAGGTGATGCGCTTGGCGAAAAAATGCTGATCGACAACACGGGAAAAATAATCCGTTCTTTTAACAGCGAAACGTTAACTCAAAAAACCAGTCCGGTGCTTAACGAAGTGTTTATATCGCACAAAAGCGAAGCCCGGAAAGTTGGCGCGCATGAAATGTTTCTTGAACTCCACCAACCGGGTATTTCGCTGCTCCTGTTTGGTGGAGGATTTGATGCCCGTCCGGTAAGTGCGCTAGCCAAAACATTAGGCTGGGAGGTTACCGTTACGGATGAATGTGTCGCGCACATCGCCCCGGTCTTCTTCCCCGATGCCGACAAGCTTTCCCTCTGCCATCGCGAATTTATTAAACGTGACTTTCCGGTTACGCCTTTCACCGCGTGCGTTTTGATGTCGCACAATTACGAATACGATCGAGATGTGCTTAAAACGATTATCAACAGCGATGCTTTTTATATTGGTTTGCTCGGTCCGCGAAAGCGTTTTGATAAAATGCTGCAAGAATTCAAGCAAACGGGTGTAGCGTTAACCCAACCAAACATTCACCGCATCCACTCGCCCATTGGGTTAGACATAGGCGCTGAAACACCTGATGAGATTGCCCTTTCCATTATTGCTGAAATCCAAAGCCGGTATGCCAATCGTTCAGGGGGATTTTTGAAATACCGCACCGGCCCGATTCACCAGCGCGATCCGAAAAGCGACCAGGTATTTAAACAACTCTACCTGGGCAACGCTGATGTCGAACAATCTGTGAACGGGTAAACCCGATCCAACCAATCCGAACGAAGAGGGTACGCTAACAGAAGAAATGTTTCAGTCTGCCTAATCATAGTAAATGAATAAAGACGAGATTGCTATTATCATCCTCGCGGCCGGCTCTTCCTCGCGTATGGGCCAACCGAAACAGCAATTAGTAATTGATGGCCAGCCGCTGTTACAGAATGTTGTAAGCACTTCGTTGGCCAGTAAAACCGACAAAATAGTAGTGGTGTTGGGAAGTCAGGCCTCCGCAAACGAAGAACTTCTGAAAGAATTACCGGTAACGGTAATCCGTCATCAGCAATGGCATGAAGGTGTAGGAAGTTCCCTCAAAAAAGGGCTTTCGGAAACGCTTAAGCTATATCCTGATCTTTCGGCTGTTATACTACTGGTATGCGATCAACCCTACCTGACGAGTGCACATCTCAATAACCTGATGGATGAATTCCAGCATACCGGTAAAGCCATTGTTGCCTCAACCTATAAAGAAACTATGGGTGTTCCGGCCTTATTTGATCAGTCGCTTTTTCCGAAACTGTTAGCCCTAAAAAATCATCAGGGTGCCAAGAAGATCATCGAAGCCCTTCCAGCCTTACGCACTACTGTACCCTTCCCCAAAGGCGAAACTGACCTGGATACACCGGACGATTATTTAAATTTTATCCGCGAACAATGAGCTTCATGCTTTGCATATGGATGCAGCACTCTATCTTTGGCACGCATGAAATATTTTTTAGTTGGGGTACTGTTTTTTCTCAGCTTCTTTGGTGTTCGTGCTGAGCTTTACCAGGTATTTGAAGAGCGGGGTAAATTCGGACTTAAAAACACGCAGGGAGCAATTCTGATTCCAGCCCAGTTTGAGGCATTGGGGTGGAGTAATGGCGAATTTTCCGTTATCAACTCGGTTACCGGATTTAGGTATAACAACCTGTGGGGATTAATCTCGGTTACCAACACAAAAATCACAGTTGCTGAATACTTTTCATTAAACCCGGGTAATGGAAACCTGCTGATCGCATCGAAGCGCTCACCCCTCACCCTGCGGATTTCGACTGGCTGTTTAGACACGTCAGGAAAAATTATTATTCCTTTTAACTACAGCGGCATCAAATTGCACGGGATGCGCGCCATCGTGTACACACTCGATGGAAACCGGATGAAATACGGCATGGTTGACGTAAAGAATAAAGCAATTCTGCCCCAGCTTTATCAGAATATCTACCCCATCGGGAGTTTGCGGTATGCCGTACAGAACTTCAAAAACAAAATTGCCTTGTTTACAGAAAATGGTAAGGCTGTTACCGATTTTCTGATTGACAGCATTTCGCCCGTTCAACATGGTTTGGCCATCGTTTATCAAAATGGAAACATGGGCCTAATCGACCGTGAAGGGCAGCTCATTAAACAACCGGTTTACCGGGAAGTGGTATGGATGAACGGCCACTATACTGTGCGTTTTCCTGACCGGTGGAGTATGTTCGATGCTGCGCATAATTTAATTCAGAGTATGGAAGCAGACTCTATTGTTCCGATCGGCAAAAACCGTTTGAAACTTGTTACCATCCGGGGTTCGCAAGTTACGGATATGGATTTTAAACCGATCCTAAATGAAACCTATCAGCACATTAATGATTTTGAAAACAACCTGGCCGTTTACCAGATAAAAGGAAAGACAGGGGTTGTCCGTTCAAACGGAACGATTCTGCTTCCCGCAGATTTTGATCATATACAACTGGACAATGACCGCTTGTTGGTGCATACCCTTACATCCGGGAAACAAACCTGTGCGCTTTACGATACCCTTGGAAATAAATTATCGGTAAAACTGTACGATAACATTCTTCCCTTCAACGGCTCGTTCTTTCCGGTAGTGAAGGGAAATTTCCAGGGCGGCATCGATAAAAACGGCCGGGAGATTATTGCCTGTGCCTACGACAGTGTGCTGGATGCCTTGAATAACCTTGCCGTTGTTAAATTTCGCGCCCGGTATGGCATCATCGATCTGCAAGATCAATGGATCGTTACTCCGCAAACCAACAAACTCAAACTGATTCATTCCGAACGGTATTTCGAATACGATGGTGAGCTTACCTTCATTAAAAGCATGGATGGGTCGGTTATTTATTTTACTTCGAATCCCATAGAATGGCAACACGATCATTTTACAGAACAGGTTAGCGGGGGCGGAAAATGGACCATCAACCTGAACGGGCAAATCATTCATCGTGAACTTCCTGCGCAACAATCGGCAGAAGTCATCTTCCCGTCCAGTGAAGGGTATCGTGGAATTAAGCGAAACGGCCGATACGGTTTCATTGATGATCAGGGAAGATTACGCATCGCTAACCGGTATGAAGATATTATGCCGTTCAGCAATGGGTTGGCTGCGGTAAAAATCAGGGGCAAGTGGGGCTTTATTAATAAAGCGGACCAAATTGTGATACAACCCGTTTATGAACAGGTGGATTTGTTTGCCGATGGATTTACCCGCGCTAAGCAAAACGGGAAATACGGGATGATAGACGCGAGCGGAAATGTGTTACTCGACTTCCGGTATGATGAACTTCGGTTTCTCGATAATGGACGGATTATGATTTACTCCGGTCATCAGGTTGGCCTGGCTGATGCAGATGGAAATATTTTATTGCAACCCAAGTATGAATCGGTGAATGATTTAAACAATGGTTACGTTATTGTAAAACAACATGGCAAATTCGGGTTGATAAACCTTCAAGGTATCAGCACGATTCCCATACAGTACGATGAACTGATTTATTTGGCGGAGCGAAATTTCTTTCTCGCCTTGAAGAAAAGTGACTTCACCGAATTAAAACTGAAATGAAGAAGGGCCTTTCGGCCCTTCTGTATGCTTAATCTTTCTTAGGAGCGTTACTTGGTCCTTTACCGGATTCGGAAATAGACTGACGCATACCCGTATCGGCCTGGATGTTTTGCATGCGGTAGTAATCCATCACACCAAGGTTACCCGTACGGAATGCATCGGCAAGGGCTTTCGGGACTTCGGCTTCCGCCTGGATTACGTTTGCGCGCGCCTCCTGTGCTTTAGCTTTCATTTCCTGTTCCAATGCAACGGCCATAGCTCTGCGTTCTTCGGCCTTTGCTTCGGCTACTTTTAAATCGGCAGAAGCCTGGTCGATCTGAAGTTTTGCACCGATGTTAACGCCTACATCCACATCGGCAATGTCAATGGATAAAATCTGAAAGGCTGTTCCGGAATCCAATCCCCTGGATAAAACCAGTTTCGAAATCTTATCCGGGTTCTCCAGCACTTCTTTATGCGATTTAGCCGAACCGATTGCCGATACAATCCCTTCACCCACACGGGCCAGGATGGTATCTTCACCGGCACCACCCACCAGTTGTTGAATAGCCGCACGTACGGTAATGCGCGCAACGGCAATCAATTGAATCCCATCAGCAGCCACAGCGGCAACTTTTGGTGTGGTGATTACTTTAGGGTTTACAGAAATCTGTACAGCCTGAAACACATCGCGCCCGGCCAGATCAATGGCCGTGGCCTGTTTGAAGTCAAGATGAATGTTCGCCTTTTCGGCTGAGATTAATGCGCGGATAACGTTCGGCACATTACCACCTGCCAGGTAGTGTGTTTCCAATTCGGCAGATGTTAATTTTAACCCGGCCTTTGTTGCGGTAATCAACGATTCGACAATTACACGGGGTGGAACCTTACGGATGCGCATGAACACCAGTTCAAAGAGTCCAACCCGAACGCCACTAAACAGGGCGGTAATCCACAGGTTAATCGGTACAAAGTAAAGGAATACAAAGAGCAGGATGATACCTGCAAAAACAATAAAGAGAAGCATTGCGCCATCAAATTCCATAGGTGTTGCGTTTAAGTACTGGGTTCAACTAAAATATCGTTTGCCTGCAGGTGTACAATTTTTATCCGTGTGCCAGCTGCAAGATAGTCGCCATTGGTTTTAACTTCAAAAATCTTTCCGAGGAATTCAGCCGTGCCCATAGGGCGTAACACCGATATGGCAACCCCTTCCATCCCGACTGTTAATTCAGCGGTAATGCCTTCATTTACTTTGCTGTCAATGCTGGTTTTCAGCGAATATTTTTTCCAGGCACCCTGCCGAAAACTTAAGTATAAGGCACCCAACGACACTACACTAGTGCCTAGTAACATATAGTTGCCCACGGTACTCCCAAATTCACTGTAACTGAATATCAATCCAGTGATAATGAATACCAATCCCAATAACCCGACCAGCGTAGTGCCCGGGATAAAGATTACTTCAACAATCAACAAGGCAATTCCTGCCAGAATTAAAACCGTAATGGCCAGCCACATCAGCATGATCGTATTAAAAGTATAAGGGTATCAAAAGTACAAAAAGAAGCGAGACGACCCGTGGCGACCGCTGGGTTAAATTTTTGGTTTAGTATGCTTTGGCGAACAATACCCTTCCGGTTGATGGTTTGCCGCTGTAAACACAATTGCCGCTTTCGGTGGTTGCCTCAAGCGGGATACAACGAATGGTGGCTTTTGTCGCTTCTTTAATTGCCGTTTCCGTTTCAACCGTGCCATCCCAATGTGCCTCAACAAAGCCTCCTTTTTCTTCCAACACCTTTTTGAACTCCTCAAACGTATTCACCTGGGTAATCCTGGTATTGCGAAAGGTCAACGCGCGATTGAAAATATTTTCCTGGATGGCATCCAGTAAAACCGGAATTTGAGTGGCCACCTCCTCCATCTTCATGACCTGTTTTTCCCGGGTATCGCGCCTGGCTACTTCTACCGTTCCTTGCTCCAGGTCGCGCGGACCAATAGCGATCCGCACCGGCACACCCTTCATTTCCCATTCGGCAAACTTAAAGCCCGGTTTATGGGTGTCGCGGTTATCATACTTTACTGTAAGGCCGTGTACGCGAAGGGCCTTTACCAATTCATTCACCTTTTCAGTAATCTGCTCTAATTCTACATCTTTTTTGAAAATAGGAACAATCACCACGTGAATCGGGGCAAGTTTAGGCGGCAACACTAAACCATCATCATCGGAATGCGCCATGATGAGTGCACCAATCAACCGTGTACTTACACCCCATGAGGTACCCCATACATAATCGAGTTTGCCATCTTTACCGGCAAATTGTACGTCAAATGCTTTTGCAAAATTTTGCCCCAGAAAATGCGATGTGCCGGCCTGCAAGGCTTTACCGTCCTGCATCATGGCTTCGATGCAGTAGGTTTCCAATGCACCGGGAAATCTTTCACCATCCGACTTTCTGCCTTTGATAACCGGCATAGCCATATACTTTTCAGCAAACGTGGCGTACACATCCAGCATTTGAAGCGTCTCGTGCACAGCCTCCTCTTTTGTGGCATGCGCGGTGTGACCCTCTTGCCATAAAAACTCTGATGTGCGTAAAAATAATCGTGTGCGCATTTCCCAACGCACCACATTGGCCCATTGGTTTATAAGAAGCGGTAAATCGCGATAAGACTGAATCCATTTTTTATAGGTGCTCCAGATAACGGCTTCACTGGTAGGGCGAACCACCAACTCTTCTTCCAGTTTCGCTTCCGGATCTACCATAAGCTTTCCCTTCTTATCCGGATCGTTCTTTAATCTATAGTGGGTTACAATAGCACATTCCTTCGCAAATCCTTCCGCATTTTGCTCTTCTGCTTCAAACAAACTTTTGGGTACGAATAATGGAAAATAGGCGTTTACGTGGCCGGTTTCCTTGAACATGCCATCCAATGCCTGTTGCATCTTCTCCCAGATACTGTACCCGTATGGCTTAATCACCATGCAACCCCGCACGTCAGAGTGTTCAGCCAGGTCGGCTTTCTTCACTAACTCGTTGTACCACAAGGAGTAATCTTCACTTCGGCTTGGAATTTCTTTGCCCATCTTGGTATAATTATTGCCTTTCTATAATCAGCGGCAAAGATAAGGCAGTATTGTTGCGGGTAAAGCGGAGAAATGCGTTTTTTCAAGGGTTTAAGGGGAAAATTCGTAGCTTTACTGAATACATTTAGCGATTTGAACGTTATTGTAACTAAAGGGGTCTAATACAGTAAGCGAGGTTAAACCAAACGATTATGAAAACGAACTGGATGATAGGAGCGGCCTTAGTATTTGCGATAAATACCTGGGCACAGGAATATGACGATATGTATTTTCGTTCTAAGGATCGCGAGAAGCTGAATGCTTCAAATGTGTTGAAGGACACTTATTCTGCGAACAATAACTATAGTAATTTCAAAAAGAAGCATTTTGACGAAGTAACCCTGTTGGATGACTACAACAATCCAACCGATAGTTATT
>CAZOYJ010000054.1:0-18303 GCA_964583905.1 uncultured Roseivirgaceae bacterium | reverse complement strand
CCAGCAGGCCGCGACCTTCGGCCAGGTGTGCTTTGAGCCGGGCATGGCGAAGAATACGTATGGCACCGGATGCTTTATGCTGATGAACACAGGCGAGAAAATCCAGCATTCAAAAAACGGATTGATTACTACCATCGCCTGGAGTTTAAATGGTAAGGTGGAGTATGCTTTAGAAGGCAGTGTGTTTATTGCCGGTGCGGCCGTGCAGTGGTTGCGCGATAGCCTGGGGATAATCGATGAATCCAAAGATTCGGAATACTTTGCGGCAAAAGCGTTGGGCTCCAACGAAGTGTATGTAGTACCCGCCTTCGCGGGATTGGGTGCACCGTATTGGGACATGTATGCGCGCGGTGCGATTTTCGGGTTAACCCGCGATACCGGAAAAGAGCACATCATCAAGGCCACGTTGGAGTCGATGGCGTACCAGACCAAAGATGTGTTGCAGGCGATGGAAGAAGATGCCGGTTTAAAGCTCACGAAATTAAAAGTAGACGGGGGCGCGTGTGCCAACAACATCCTGATGCAATACCAGGCCGATATTTTAGGCACTGAAGTAGAGCGGCCGGAAGTAATAGAATCCACGGCAATGGGTGCGGCCTTCCTGGCGGGCATTCAGGTTGGGTTGTGGAAAAAAGAGGACATCATCCGAAATCGTAAAACAGAAAAGTTGTTTGCACCGGGTATGGATGAGATCACACGCGACAAACTGTACCAGGGTTGGAAGAAAGCGGTTAGTCGGACCCTTGACTGGGTTGATCGTTGAGGGTTGGTCAACAAGGGCTTTTCTCAATTTGTTTTTTATGGCTTTTGGTTGCAAGCAACCATTGTGAAGTAAAAAAAACAGGACAGGTATGTGATTCGTTTCATGGTTACTGTTTTATTTAAACAACTCATCCACCTCACTGAGCGCATTATGATAGGCCGGAAAACTTCCGAGGTTGTAATGCACGCCCCCTTCAATAATGACTTTCTTTTTCTTCCCGGTAAACCGGTCAGCCAATTGCTCGGTGTGCGCCACCGGTAATTTATAAACCTGTCAGGTTTCCGAACGCTGGAGCGGATGCGATTGATGCTGATCAACTTGTTACGAGCAACTCCAATTGGTTGGCCGGGTGGAAGATACTTCACCAATAAAGATAAAACCAATGAAAGATCAGAAATGAGTGATTGATATAACTTATACGGAGTAATGTGTAACCCGTTCCGGTTATTAATGAACATCTTAACAGGATGCATTTGAGAACCGTGTGTTTATGAATGATGTGCTGCTCTTGGTCCGGATCAAGTGTTTTTTATCCGACATCAATACCCGGGAGGACTTCACGCGGTACCCATTTATCCATACACCGTAAAAAATATAATTAAAATAAAAAGCAGAAATGATGGAAACGACAGCAGTAAAAACCTCAACAAAAACGAAATGGGCTTTAGATGCCGCACACAGCGAACTTTCCTTTAAAGTTCGTCACATGATGATTACCAATGTAAAAGGCGAATTCAGAAATTTTGATGCAAGCACCGAATCGGTTGGAGAAGATTTTACAAAGTCTTCAATCGATGTAACCCTTGATGCCGCTTCAATTTTTACCAATGACGACAAGCGTGACGGGCACCTGAAGAGCGCAGATTTTTTTGATGTGGAAAACTACCCAACACTTACGTTCAAAGGATCATCCTTTAAGAAAGTTGGTGAAGATGAATACAAACTCACCGGTACACTTACCATCAAAGAGGTTAGCAAAGAAATTGAACTGGATGTGGAGTTTGGCGGCATTAACAAAGACCCCTGGGGTAATGAAAAGGCCGGCTTTTCGCTGCAAGGCAAAATCAACCGTAAGGATTTTGGTCTGAACTGGAACACAGCCCTTGAAACCGGTGGTGTTTTGGTGAGCGATGAGGTAAAAATCAGTGCCGAAGCGCAGTTTGTAAAACAGGCTTAATCAGCCTGACTTAAATCAAGTACTTACTTATTTCAGATCGATGCCTTAAGGACATCGGAGAAGTAGCTTTGTGTTACAAAAATTAAAACGGAGAAAAATGAAATCTATATCCAACAAATCGCTACACCTGGGTAATACCGATGTTGCCTTATTATTTATTCGCGTTAGCATTGCGGTATTAATGCTTACGCATGGCTTACCCAAACTAGCGAAGTTCTTCTCAGATGAACCCATAGTATTTGCCAGCGTTTTTGGTATGAGTCAATCCCTATCACTTGCGCTAGCTGTTTTTGCTGAGGTATTTTGTTCCATTCTGATTCTTGTTGGATTGGGAACACGCTTCGCAGCGATTCCCCTTATGATCACCATGGCTGTAGCTGTCTTTTATATTCATGCTGCCGATCCTTTCTCAACGAAAGAAAAGGCGGTTCTTTATTTGCTTAGCTTTTCTTTCCTGTTGATAGCGGGCGGAGGCAAGTATTCACTGGATACTATTATCGCAAAACGATATAGCAATCCGGTTCACGCATGGCCTTTATAGTAGATTCTTAAACTAATATTAAACAACACAAAGTATGAAAGCATTAGAGAACAAAGTGGCCATCATAACCGGAGCAGGTTCCGGGATTGGTGAGGCCACTGCCAAACTTTTCGCATTGGAAGGGGCAAAGGTTGTGGTGAGTGACATTTCGGAAGAAAGCGGAAAACGGGTAGCCGTTGAAATAAAAAAGGCCGGAGGGGAGGCCATCTTTGTAAAGGCTGATGCTGCTAAGGCAGCCGACCATGAGAATCTTGTAAAGGAAACAGTGAAGGCATTCGGCAAATTGAATATTGCCGTGAACAATGCGGGTATTGGCGGTGCATCGGCACCTGCGGGTGAGTATCCCCTGGATTCGTGGCAGCAGGTTATCGACATTAATTTATCAGGTGTGTTTTACGGTATGCGTTACCAGTTGCCTGAAATGGTGAAGGCCGGTTCAGGAAGCATCGTAAACGTTGCCTCAATATTGGGGCAGGCGGGGTTTGAGAATTCAATTGCGTATGTGGCTTCAAAGCATGGTGTAGTAGGACTTACAAAAAATGCCGGCATTGAATACGCAAAGAAAAAAGTGAGGGTAAATGCGATAGGGCCAGGTTTTGTTTATACGGGTTTGGTCAATGAAGAAGCGATGGGCAAAGAAGGTATAACCCTGCTGGAACAAAAGCACCCTATTGGCCGGTTGGGTGAAGCACAGGAAGTAGCTGAGTTGGCGCTGTTCCTGGCTTCCGACAAAGCATCTTTCATTACCGCATCTTACTATCCTGTGGATGGCGGGTACCTGGCTGTTTAACGTTTTTTGAGTTCGTCTGAGTTGTACTCTTTCCAAGGGATCATAAAAAAAATCGCTTACAAAAATTTACGTGTCGTATTGGGACATGTATGCGCCCGGTGCGATTTTCGGGTTAACCCGCGATACCGGAAAAGAGCACATCATCAAGGCCACGTTGGAGTCGATGGCGTACCAGACCAAAGATGTGTTGCAGGCGATGGAAGAAGATGCCGGTTTAAAGCTCACGAAATTAAAAGTAGACGGGGGCGCGTGTGCCAACAACATCCTGATGCAATACCAGGCCGATATTTTAGGCACTGAAGTAGAGCGGCCGGAAGTAATAGAATCCACGGCAATGGGTGCGGCCTTCCTTGCAGGGATTTATATTGGACTATGGAAAAAAGAGGACATCCTGAAAAACCGCAGGGTTGAAAAAAGCTTTACACCCAACATGGATGAAACCGTGCGTCAATACCTCTACGGAAATTGGCAAAAAGCAGTGGAGCGGACGCGGGGGTGGATGAAATGATCTTTAGGTGGAACCGAATGCCTGGCTTGACAATCTCAAAAAACTTGGATAATCTTTGTATGATAATGGAAATTCATGCCATGTACATGACCAAAGGTTGCCAGCTATAGGGTCGGACATGGAAGTTTACATATTTACGGATGACTATTTGCTAATAGATGGATATTCCACGTAGAAATTGGTTAGCTTCGAGACAACTTGGACATTAATCAAGCAAATGAGAAATGAAAAAGTCAGCCCTCCTTTTTTTAAAGAATGATTTCCCCGCGTTTCCTCCCTAACATTTGGTGCATGTTATAGCAGCGCAAACCCACTGCGACCCCAAGCTATGACAAGAGCCAAGCCTTAATTTATTCCCACTCCAATCATAATGAAAAAAGAACTACTCTCCATTATAGTGTGCCTACCGATTTTATGCCAGGCGCAACTGCAGGTTAAAGGCCAAGTTAATGTTGAAAACGGATCATCACTTCCCTATGCCAGTATATTGTTATTAAGCAGCTCGGACTCTTCCCTTGTTCGTGGACAGGTTTCAAATGACGATGGCTTTTTTTCTATTGATGTTAGTGAAGAAGGAAATTATTTTATTTCGGTCAGTGCAATCGGATATCATAAAGAATCAACCAAGGTTTTTCAACTCAATAAAAGCAATTCACCGCTTAATATTGGAAGAATAACAGCCCGGGAAAATGTTGAGCTATTAAGTGAAGTGGTTGTAAAAGCGGAGAAGCCAATGTTCGAGCAAAAAATTGATCGAACAGTAATTAATGTCCAGAGCAATATAAGCCGTGCAGGCGGTTCTGCACTTGATATATTACAACGGTCACCTGGCGTTATGGTTGACAGAATGAACAATGCTATTGCTCTTTCAGGTAAGCAGGGTGTTAGGATTATGATCAATGGAAAAATCTCCAGATTGCCCATGGCTGCGGTGGTTCAAATGTTGGATGGAATGAATGCTGAAAACATTGAACGGATAGAGCTTATTACAACTCCGCCATCAAAATATGAAGCGGAAGGAGATGCCGGTATGATTAATATCGTGATGAAACAGATGGAAGATATTGGTACCAATGGTAGCCTGTCCGTATTTTCTGGTTATGGCAGGCGGGGTAAATACGGAGGAACCCTCAACCTTAATAGCAGAAACAAGCGATTGAATCTTTTCGGAGACTTATCTTTAAGAGATGATTATTCCCGGCAATATTTCAATACACGATGGGCTATTCCGATTGATAATCAGATTAATGAGACCACCAGCAACAACGACAGGAAATCCTATACAGGGATAAAAACCGGAAACATTGGCTTTGATTGGAACATTGGAAAGAAAACTTCAATAGGGGGTTTGCTTAATGTTTTCGATAGAAAATGGGATATGGATGCATTTGCAAATATTTTGCAAGCTAAAGATCAGAATCTTTCGAGCACCGTATTGATGAATACCATTGAGCAAAATGACTGGCTTCAATTACTCGGTAACCTAAACCTGAAACATGAATTCAATAAGAAATATACAATGTCAATTGATTTTGATAAGATCAATTATAATTCTGAAAACCCTACAGATTATTATCAGGATTTTTTTGACAATCAGGGCAACCCTACAACGCAGGAACAATTGCGCAGCCGAAAGGATACTGGGATAGATATATGGACTTCATCAATAGATTTCACAGGCAAATTAAGTGACAGGATTACTTTTGAATTTGGCGCAAAAGGATCATTTACTAAGCTTGATAATGATATTGTTGTTGACAAGTTGAATAATGGATCGTGGAACATTGATGATGAACTTACCAGCTATGCCAACATGTATGAGAACATTGGTGCAGGTTACACTTCTGCTACCATCAAGGCAACAGATAAGCTTGATCTGCAAGTTGGCCTTCGCTATGAACACACCATAACAAACATAGACACCCGTATTCAAAAAGATGTGGTTGACCGTAATTTCGGCAGGTGGTTTCCGAGTATTTTCCTCAATAATAAAATTAATGATAACAATAGCTGGGTTATATCTTATAGCCGCAGAATTGCAAGGCCCTCTTTCTTCCAACTTGCACCATTTGTTATATTCAATGATCCTAATAATTTCTTTAGCGGGAACATCGCCCTGCTGCCATCTTTCACGGATGCTTTTAAAATGGAATACAGACACAAATCCATTCTTTTATCACTACAATATAGTCACGATAAAAATTCAATCACACTTTTCCAACCGCGTATCAATGCTGATAGCAAGCAAGTAAGCACAGCACAGAATCTTGATTACCGGGATAATTTTAGTGTAGTATTGTCTTTTCCGGTCCAGATTACAAAATGGTGGGAGATCCAACTCAATGGTATTGGCAGTGTGTATTCCATAAGGGCACTCTATTTGGATAATCCAATATCACTTTCCATAAAGAATTTCAGTTTCAATGGCTCTCAAAAGTTTAAAATTTCCAAAAGCATCACTGCTGAACTATCAGGATTTTATCAGTCACGTCAGCTATTTGGAATTATGGAATTTAGGGCCTTTGGTGGATTGGATTTTGGTTTTGAGAAAAAGTTCACCAATTCTAGTCTACGGGTTTCTTATAGCGATCTGTTTGCTACGAATAAATGGAAATGGGATGCTAAAATTCCAAGCGAAAATCTTGATACTACATCCTCTATTGACTTTGAGACAACAGTGGTTAATGTTACGTACACGTTTAACTTTGGCAATAATATGCTAAAGAGCAAAAAACCAGGTAAGACAGGGTCGAAGGAAGAACAGGATAGGCTGCGATAACAGTAGGATAAGAATCCAAAATCAACTAAACGGAATCCACCACATCGAATCTTTCGATTACGTCATTATTTAAAGTCGCACGTTTATGCCACACCTCCTCCCCAATCCAATGCCAGTGAAAGAGTATGCTCAGTACAGTGTGGTTTGCCGGTATTCCTTACCCCAAAAGATTATATACTATGGGTATGCCCTTCCTGGCGGGTTGAGTAGTGCGTCTTGCCAGGAAAAACCCTTATTGAAAGAGCGTTGGAAGATCTGTCAAGAGTGCCTGATGATACGATGAGAAACTATTCAGGTCATTATGGTCTCCGCCTTGGATAATTATTTTTTTCTTTCTGCCTGAAAACTTTTCGAATAATTGATCGGTATGGGAAACCGGGATCAATGAATCTTTATCGCCATGGATGAACAGGACGGGGCTTTTTACGGAATTGATTTTTCCGAGGTTATCAAAGTGATACTTGAGCAAAAGGCCCGGCAAAAGAAAAGGGACTTTCTGACCGGCTAATTTTTTTAAACTGGTAAACGGTGATTCCAGGATAATGCCCTTGGTTTCATGCCGGGTAGCCAGTTCCACAGCAATGCCTGTTCCGATGGACCTTCCGTAGATAAGGATGTCTTCCGGTGCAAAACCCTTTTCATTGAGCAGGAATTGATACGCTGCTTCACCGTCTGCATACAATCCTTTCTCGGTGATGGTGCCCGAACTCTTGCCATAGCCCCGGTAATCAAGAATGAAAAAGTTATAGCCTAAGCGGGTAAAATCTTTGGCTATGTGCTGCCACCCACTCAGGTCGCCTGCATTGCCGTGGAAGTAAAGGATTACTTCTTTTTTAATTCCGGGAAAAAAAAGTGCATTGATGTCCTCGTCATCGGTTGTTTTGAAAAATATTTCTTCTCCGGCTTTGCCGAGATCAAACCGGAAGTCCTTCCCTAATTTCCCGGGATAGAAAATCATGGAAGTTTGCAGTGCATAGACTATAGCAACCATTCCACAAAAGGTTATGACAACTATGAAAATAGTGAACTTCATGATATATGGAATCAGCATCATTGCTGGCTGTTGGCATAGGAGGCTTGTTCCGATTCCCAGTTACTCCAGTAGCGGACGAGAATTTGCAAATCTTCATGGAGGCAAGGATAATTTATTTCCTTCTTTGGAACATGCGGTATAATTCCCCTGGCTAAATCATAGGAACTTAATCCGCCTGTCCATTCAAAATGCCCGGGATCGTATAAGCTTCTCCATCTACCGCCCCAGCGCAAGCCGAGTTGTTCCCCGATAACCCCAACCCGTCTCCATAAATATTTATTATGCCAAACGGGCTCACCGTTAACAATCGGCACCACATCAATGGCCAGTCCGTATTGATGTTTGGATTTACCGGCACCGCTGCGGGTGTATTTACGGCCCATGCTTTTGTACTCGGTTTGCTTGGCATGCGTTCGATACGTTTCAACAATGGCCAGCTCAATTCCCTTTTGACGGCAGCGGTTAATCAGTTCGATGGCTTTGTCGCGGAAATAGGGGTGAAGCGCATTCAGGTCGGTGATCATGGGTAATGACCCACGATTTTTACCAAAGGCAAAATTGTCGATGATTATCCAGGCCTTCCAACCGTTGAGGGTATCTTCCCGGAAGTGCAGTTCATGTTCTTTGCGAAGCGAGGCTTCATATTCAAGGGCCTTTTCCAGCGAATCCAATACGGCCAGTTCACGGAGTAACTTTTGTTTTTCCAGCCAGGCCATCACTTCTACTTCTGCCCGGCAATCGTAGGGTTCGAACAAGGCGTTTTGGGCCAGGGTTTGTGTGGAGGCCAGGAATAGTATTCCAAAAAATATCCTCGTGTAGAAAAAATGCATGCTACATCAGATTAGGCTTTACAAACTTATAACTTCCGGGGCAAAATAAAAAAGCCATTCATGCAAGTCTATACATCCTGATTGGTTTAGAAGTTGACAATTGACAAAGGAGCAGTTGACGCAAGGTCAATTGCATTTGGGTAAACTGTAAACCGGACGAGACGGGCTCAGAAATCAGTCTGTATCTTCTTTCTTCAGCTCGGCTAAAATGGCTTCATACTTTGATTTCAATTCAGCATCAGCAGCCAGCGCTTTTTTCACTTTGTTGTAAACGGCTGCGCCAATGTATTCTTTGGCGAGTGTCATGAAGGTTTCATTAATGCGCACAGTTTCTTCTTCCTTCTTTTTTACAATTTCCTGCACTGCGGCTATTTCTTCGGGGGTAGCATTCGCTTCTGCCAACTTGCTTTCGTCTTTAATGATTTTGGAGAGTTCATTGTAGCGGGCGGCTGTCAGGTGGTCGTTTTCTTTTACCATTTCGGTAATGGTTTGAATCAGCGATTTGCTCATATTGTCGATGGAGTCCATCGCTATTGCATATTTCCTGAGTTCATCGTCTGTTACCGGGTCGGTATCCTGGGCAACCAGGGTGGAGGAAATCAACAACAAGGCAAACAGCGGAAATGCTTTTAAATAATTCATCACCATATCAGGTTTAGTTATACAAAGGTTTTTAGTAGCGGTTGCAGTTTAAGGCCATTGTTCCATTGATCCAAGCCAAATTTACCGGCAAACCTATTTTTGCTGTGAATGGTAGTTTGGGTATACGCCTTCAGAGATTCACCGGAATGAAGCAAAAAGCACAAAATTCAGTAATTCAATCGATTGCAAAGTTTCTTTTGTAGGATTATCGCTGTATTTTCGCGCCATAAGTTCCATTCCATTAAAATCGATAACATCGTTATGACTGAAATAATGCAGGCCGATCGCACCCATCAGATCCGGCACAGTGGCGTGAAAGAGTGGGTCGACCAAATGGTTGACTTGTGCAAACCCAGCCAGGTTCGCTGGTGTAATGGATCGAAAGAAGAATACGAGGAACTTTGTCAGCAATTGGTGAGTAAGGGTACCTTTATCCGGCTCAATCCTGTAAAGAGGCCCAACAGTTTTGCCTGCTTTTCCGACCCGAGTGATGTTGCCCGGGTGGAAGACCGTACCTACATCTGCAGTAAGCGCAAGGAAGATGCAGGCCCCACCAACAACTGGATCGATCCGCGCGACATGAAGCAAACACTTGATCCGTTATTGGATGGCTCCATGCAGGGCCGCACCATGTATATTATTCCGTACAGCATGGGCCCCATCGGTTCCGACATTTCACAAATCGGCATTCAACTAACCGACTCGGAATACGTGGTGGTAAACATGCACCTGATGACTCGCGTAAGCGAACGCGTTATGGATGTGTTGGGTGAAGCTGGCGCTTTCGTTAAGTGTTTGCATACGGTTGGTGCTCCGCTAAAACCCGGACAGGAGGATGCCAAATGGCCGACCAACCCATCGGTAAAATATATTGTTCACTATCCGGAAGAACGATCCATCGTCTCCTACGGTTCGGGGTATGGCGGTAACGCATTGCTGGGTAAAAAGTGTTTTGCCTTGCGGATAGCTTCGGTTATCGCCCGCGATGAAAACTGGCTGGCCGAGCACATGCTGTTGATGGGGGTTGAAAGTCCGGATGGCCAGAAAGATTATGTAGCAGCAGCTTTTCCAAGCGCTTGCGGCAAAACCAACTTTGCCATGCTCATTCCGCCTAAAGAATTTGAAGGATGGAAAGTGACTACCGTGGGCGATGATATTGCCTGGGTTAAACCCGGAAAAGACGGAAGGTTGTATGCCATCAATCCGGAGGCCGGGTATTTTGGTGTGGCACCGGGCACCAATGAAAAGACCAATCCGAATGCCATTGCCACCATTTCAAAGAATACCATCTTTACCAATGTGGCCATTACCGAAGACCTTGACGTTTGGTGGGAAGGTATGACAAAAGAACCACCCAGGAATTTAATTGACTGGCGCGGACAGAAGTGGGACCCTGCATCGGGCAAGCCGGCCGCACACCCGAACAGCCGCTTTACCGTTGCTGCCCATCAGAATCCGGTGATTGATTCCGAGTGGGAAAATCCAAAGGGTGTGCCGATCAGCGCGTTTATTTTTGGCGGAAGGCGAAGTACTACTGTGCCCCTGGTGTATCAATCGGCAAACTGGGCGTTTGGGGTTTACCTGGCCGCCACCATGGGTTCGGAAACTACGGCTGCAGCCTTTGGTGATGTCGGTAAAGTAAGGCGCGATCCGTTTGCCATGTTGCCGTTTTGCGGCTACCACATCAGCGATTATTTTAATCATTGGCTTCAATTTGGTCGCGGGTTATCTGCACCGCCTCGTATTTATGGTGTAAACTGGTTTCGGAAAGATGCCGAAGGCAAATTCATCTGGCCGGGTTTTGGCGATAACATGCGGGTATTGAAATGGATTATCCTGAAGAGCAGGGGCGAAGTAAATGCAGTGGAAAGCCCGATTGGATGGATGCCAACGTATGACGACATCGACTGGACCGGACTGGATTTTTCACGCGATCAGTTTGAGAGCATTATGTCGATTGAGCGCGAAGACTGGAAGAATGAGTTGTTGCAACACGCTGAACTATTCGAGCGCATGTACGATAAACTTCCAAAAGAATTTATTTTCATGCGCGAGTTGCTGCTTTCCAACCTGTGGCGATCTCCGGAAAAGTGGAAGCTTGAACCGGAACGATTTTGATCACATGCTGATCCCTGTCAACGGATACTAAAGGGGCATTATTTCCGTTGGAGTAATGCCCCTTTTATTTTCAGATGACATGAAAGCAAATTGATAGCCCCGATTCTTCTATTTGTACACTTTACTGGCTATTCTTAACCGAGGATATCGGTTTTAGCCGCTAATTTGTTGTAAAAACAAGCACATTAAATCGGAAATATTCCGAATTAATCTACTTAATTTTACATTCTGATAGTTAGAACAACACCCGGTAGAAAATGGAGTTTCAGGAACAAATACGGGCCTATGCTGGTCAGCCGCTGAACTGGCAGTTGTTGGCGGGCTTACTAAAGGACTATAAAAGGCCCTATGATAAGCTTAATGACCTGGTCAATCAAAATATCCTCGTTCAGGTAAAAAGGGGACTATATATTCCATCTGCGAAGCTGAATATTGCCCAGCCCGAACCTTTTCTTCTGGCCAACCACCTGTATGGACCCAGTTATGTTTCATCTGATTCAGCCCTGTTTTACTACGGACTTATTCCCGAGCGGGTATTTGAAATCTGTTCGGTAACGCCAAAGCCATCCCGGCAATTTACAACACAAGTCGGACGGTTTGACTACGCACACCTCCCGCTTCCTTACTATAGTTTTGGGATCAGATTGGCTCCGCTTACGGCCAGGCAAACCGTATTAATGGCCTTGGAGGAGAAAGCCTTATGCGACAAAATAGTTACAACCTCCGGCATTTTGTTGCGCAGCGTAAAGCAAACTTTAAAATTCTTACTGGAAGATCTCCGAATGGATGCAGAACGACTGCGGGCTTTGGATGGTGATCGGATCGTCCGTTGGATAGCCGATGCACCCAAGAGAAACAGTCTACACATGTTGGTCAAAGCCTTGCAGGTGTTATGATTAAAGAGTGGCTTGCGGAATACAATCCACCTCATATTGATGCGGCTGAACAGGCGCTTCGTGAGATCATGCAGGAGATTGCGCTTGCGGGTTTGTGGCGCAGCGGATTCTTTGAAGGAGCTGCCTTTTATGGTGGAACAGCCTTGCGCATTTTTCATAATCTTCCCCGGTTTTCGGAGGATCTGGATTTCTCATTGCTGAAGGCTGATCCGGAGTTTTCTTTGGAACCTTATCTGAATGGAATTGAATCGGAATTTAGAGCGCTTGGTGTGACGGTACATATTGAGGAAAAAAGAAAGACTACTACCACACAAGTGGATTCGGCTTTTCTCAAGCCCGACACTACCTGGAAAGAACTGATTATAAAAGAAATTGTACCGCAAGAACCGGTTACCATGCGGAGCATGATCAAAATTAAAATTGAGGTTGACACAAGGCCTCCATTGGGTTTTGAAACCGAGCAGAAATTGCTTCTCCGGCCCTTTTCGTTTTACACGAACTGCTTCACATTACCCGACTTGTTTGCCGGTAAAATGCATGCGTTACTTTTTCGAAACTGGAAGAATCGGGTTAAAGGACGCGATTGGTTTGATATGGAATGGTATGTCCGAAAGGGAGTTGCCTTAAACCTTGATCATTTTGCCAAACGGGCTAAGGATAGTGGCGATCTGGATCAGGATGTAATCACGGTCAAACAGTTTAACAACTTGTTGATTGAAAAGATTGATACCGTTTCATTTGAAAATATCCGGAATGATATAATCCGGTTTGTTCATGACGACAAGCCATTGGCAATCTGGTCGCCTCAGTACTTTAAAGACTTGGCTCAAAAGATCAACTATAGATAATAGAACCAGACTATGCCATCACTCAAAAAACGGTTTCCATTTTGCTTCGGCCGAGGGCTTAGTGATCAGGCTCACTACAATCAACATAACCAGCGAAGCGATTAACGAAGGTATGGCAATGTAATCGGTGTCAACCGGAAAGCGCCAGAACGAAACCTGGCTCACTTCCAGGAGTTTATTGAGAACGGGAACGCTCATCCCGGCAATAATGGAGGCCACGCCACCTGCTGGTGTTACCCGTTTCCAGAAGAAACTCGCAATCAGCACCGGGGCCAGTGATGCACCAATCATCGTGTACGAAATGAATGCCATCTCCAATACGGTTTCAAACTGGGTAACCATGGCAAAGGCAAGCAAACCCAGGATAACAATACTGACTTGCTGAATGCGGATTAACTTTTTGGAATCCGTAGTGGATTTAAAAAAGTAAGGCTTCAGGATGTCGTTGCTCAGGTTGGTGGACGTTACCATGAGAAAGGTATTGCCGGTGGAAAGGATAATGGCTGTACCCGCAGCGAACAATACGGAACCCACAACAACGGGAATCTGCTCAAATCCTATTCTTAAAATAACTTCTTCCGACATGGCCCGGTTAATGGAGCCATCCGCTAAAAAGAACCGGGGATCGCTGGAATAGATGGCATACCCCACTACGGCAATCGTACACATCAGGAATTCAATGATCACCACTCCAACCAGCATTCCGATTACGGCTTTTTTGGCCGATGCTGAATCTTTGGCTGAAGCAAATTTCTGGTACATGCTGCTTTCGCTCATCAACAATAAGAAGGTGGGAAGGATTACCCCCAGAATCCACCAGGCATCATGTCCTTCAAACAGCGAGAGGTATTCCGGGCTTTTGGCTTCAATGGTATGAATGACTTCTTGCAGGCCACCGTGTGCCGAAATGGCAAAGGGTAAAGTAAGGGCCATCGCCAAAATCATAATGATGCCGTTAAAAATATCAATCGAAACAATGGAAACCATCCCGGCAAGGGCCGTGAAAATAATAATGACGATACAGGTAATGAAGGTGCCCGTTTGCAAATCAATAGCTCCTTCAGAGAGAATAGCTATAAATCTTCCCCCACCTTTAAATTGATACCCTGCAATAACCAGGTAGGCAACAATAATGGTAACGGTGCCCAAAATCCGTGCTGCACGATTGTACCGTTGTTCAAGCAAATCGGTGAGGGTGATTTTTGAGATTTTTCTGACCCGTTCGGCAATGAAGTAGATGGCGATTATCCCGATCCAGGCGCCAGCCGAAAACCAAAGTTCGCCAAAGCCCGAACGAAAGCTAAGTCCGGCAGTTCCGAATAAACTTCCCGAACCGATCCAGGTGCAAACCAGGGTGCCCACCAGCAGGTAAACCGGTACCCCACGGCCGGCAACGGTAAAGTCTTCTTCATTTTTGATCGCCCGACTTTTATACAAGATTATCCCGATGAGAATGATGATATAAACGATGCTGACCAGGGAATAAATCATAGGGTTTAGGAATGGTTGAACGCTAAAAGTAAAGAAAAATTAATAAGTTACAGCCTGATAGTTAACCAACACCCAAACCTCATGGAAGAAAACAAATCCTTCAAACCCTACATTTCACCCAGCGATCTGATCCCGGAGTTTACACTCAAGGCGATCATCCTGGGCTCTATTTTCGGGATCATCTTTGGCGCTGCCACCGTTTACCTCGGACTTAAGGTCGGGCTTACGGTAAGCGCTTCCATTCCCATTGCCGTGTTGGCGATATCCATCTTTAAGAAAATGGGAAAGGCTACTATCCTGGAAAACAACATTGTGCAGACCATCGGATCTGCCGGTGAATCGGTGGCGGCCGGGGTAGTATTTACCGTTCCCGCTTTGTTGTTCCTGGCCGGTGGCGAAGCCTACTTTCAATACTTCCAGATTTTTGTGTTGGCCCTGGTGGGGGGTGTGTTGGGTGTGTTGTTCATGGTGCCGTTGCGTAGGGCCCTGATTGTAAAAGAACATGGTAAACTTCCGTACCCGGAAGGCACCGCTTGTGCCGATGTACTCATTGCAGGTGAGAAAGGCGGGCAGTTAGCCCAAAATGTATTTTACGGATTAGGAATAGCTTTCCTGTACAAAGGATTGATGTCGATACTGGGTTTGTGGAAGGAAGTGCCGCAATATATTTTCGGCCGGTCATCCGCATTGCCGAATGGTACCGTGAATGCTGAAATCACACCCGAGCTGCTTGGGGTAGGTTATATCATTGGTCCGCGTATTGCCGGCATCATGGTAGCAGGAGGCGTGTTGTCGTGGTTGGTGCTTATTCCGTTGATCACCTTGTTGGGAGATAACCTAACCGCACCCATGGCGCCTGAAACGACCATGTTGATTTCAGAAATGTCGCCTTCGCAAATCTGGAGCAAGTACATCCGGTACATAGGGGCGGGGGCGGTAACGTTTGGAGGTATCATTACCTTAATTAAAACCTTGCCCACCATTGTTTCGGCCTTCAAAGATTCGTTTAAAGATTTGAAGTCGCGTAATACGCAAACAGCCGATACACAAATCCGCACCGAAAAAGATGTGCCCCTGATTTTTGTGGTGGTCGGATCGATAGGGTTGGTATTCTTAATGGCGATACTGCCGAACGTACCCACCAATTTTCTGTCGGCCATAATGATTGTCGTATTCGGGTTCTTTTTTGTAACCGTGGCGTCACGCATTGTTGGCTTGATCGGTTCTTCTTCGAGCCCCGTTTCCGGAATGACCATTGCCACGCTGATGGCTACATCCTTGATTTTTATTGGAATAGGCTGGACGGGGGATGCCTATCAACCCATTGCACTTGTGGTGGGTTCCATTGTGTGTATTGCAGCCGCCAATGCCGGAGCTACTTCACAGGATTTAAAGACTGGTTATTTGGTGGGTGCCACACCTATTAAGCAGCAACTGGGCTTGTTGATTGGCGTGTTGGTTTCTACGGTGGCTATCGGGTTTACCTTATTGTTATTACACGATACGCTGGGTATCGGTATTGTTACTGAGCAGCATCCCAATCCGCTGCCGGCACCACAAGCCATGTTAATGTCGACAGTTATTAAAGGGTTGTTAAGTCAGAACTTGCCGTGGGGCCTAGTTATTGCCGGCATGGGATTATCCGCTGTTGTTGAGTTGTGCGGAGTGAGTTCACTGGCGTTTGCCGTAGGGGCGTATCTTCCATTATCAACAACTTCACCGATTTTTATCGGTGGTCTGATAAAGACCATAGCCGACAAAGTAACCGGACGGAAGGAAGAGGAATCGGAGGTAAGTTCGGGTGCATTGTTTAGTTCGGGATTGATTGCCGGTGGGGCATTGACGGGGATATTGGTGGCGGTGCTGTTGGGTACCAATGTGAATACGGCAGACGGACCTAAATCGGTTATTGCCGCCATACACGATGCAGTTCACAGTGTGCTTCCGGAAGGTGGCGACTTGATTTCCATCATCATGTTTATGGTCCTCGGGTATGTGGTATTCAGTTTTGCCAAGCGGAAGATTTCTTCCTGATCAGCAGCTTAAGAGCATAAAAAAAGGCCTTCATCCCGAGGCCTTTTTTTTATGTATGGGCTGTTACTCATCAACTCCCGACATCAATTACTTCCTTCAGTGCCTCGAGCGCCATTTCTTCTGCTTCCAAAACTTTTCCATCGGCCTGAACGATCTCGTACATGTCGGTATAGATTTTATACTTCTGGTTAAACGTTACTTTTGGAAAATGATTGAACGTATCTTTGAAAAGTTGCTTCAATTGCTTTTTATCGAAGTCATCGTATTGCCGGATTTCGTGGTTAAGTTTCTTTTCAAAGTCATCGCCCTCCGGGTAGAGTTTTTTCATCTTTTCCAGGATGGCCGCCCGTTCCAAGGGATGAAACTCGCCATCTGAAAAAGCGATGTAAACGTACAGAAACAGAACAAAGTCGGAGAAGTTCTTATGAATGACCATAGGGTTTTAAATTGCGAACCAAGTTAATGTGTGCGGGGGGAATGACCAAATGATAAAAACAAAAGGCCCCATTTTGCAATGGAGCCTTTCGTTATAGATTGAATGATTATTGATTACATCATTCCGCCCATGCCTCCGGGAGGCATGGCAGGGGCTTCTTTTTCTTCCGGGATTTCAGAAACAACCGCTTCGGTTGTCAGCAGTAATCCGGCAATGGAAGCCGCATTTTCAAGTGCCAGGCGGGCAACCTTGGTCGGGTCAATGATTCCTGCCGCGAAGAAGTCTTCAAACTTATTTTCACGGGCGTTGAATCCATAGTCCTTCTTGCCTTCGCGAACCTTGTTTACAATCACCGAACCTTCCTGACCAGCATTTTCAGCAATGGTACGCAGGGGAGATTCAAGAGCAAGGCGCACAATGTTTACACCGGTTTCCTGGTCTTCATTATCCGTGTCCACAGTTTTCAGGGCTTCAATGGCGCGGATGTAAGCTACACCACCACCTGGTACTATACCTTCTTCGACTGCAGCACGACCGGGGATAACGCCTTCCTGAACAGCCGCGCGGGTAGCGTGCAATGCATCATCCACACGGTCTTTCTTCTCTTTCATTTCCACCTCCGTAGCGGCACCTACGTAGAGGATGGCCACACCACCGGAAAGTTTAGCCAGGCGTTCCTGAAGTTTTTCTTTATCGTAATCGGAAGTGGTAGTTTCAATCTGAGCTTTGATCTGGTTGATGCGGCCTGTGATGTCGGCTTTCTTACCGGCACCGTTAACGATGGTTGTGTTGTCCTTATCGATATTGATTTTTTCTGCACGGCCCAACATATCCAGCGTAGCATTTTCAAGTTTGAAGCCAAGCTCTTCGGTAATTACTTTACCGCCCGTCAGGATGGCAATGTCTTCCAGCATAGCTTTTCTGCGGTCGCCAAAACCAGGAGCTTTTACAGCGGCTACGCGCAGCGCACCGCGGATTTTGTTCACCACCAGGGTTGCGAGCGCTTCGCCTTCTACTTCTTCAGCAATGATCAACAGCGGTTTTCCGGTTTGAGCAGTTTGCTCCAGAATCGGCAACAACTCCTTCATGCTGCTGATTTTCTTATCGTAGATCAGGATATACGGGCTATCCAGATCGGCTTCCATTTTCTCGGTGTTGGTAACGAAGTACGGGGAGAGGTAGCCGCGATCGAACTGCATACCTTCTACGGTCTTCACTTCGGTTTCGGTTCCTTTGGCTTCTTCTACGGTGATTACACCATCTTTGCCCACTTTCTCCATGGCATCGGCAATCATCTTACCAATGGTTTCATCGTTGTTGGAAGATATGGAAGCCACCTGCTCGATTTCGTTAGAATCTTTGATTTTCTTGGATTGCTTTCTGAGGCTTTCGATTACCACGTGCACAGCTTTGTCGA
>CAZOYJ010000053.1:0-18428 GCA_964583905.1 uncultured Roseivirgaceae bacterium | reverse complement strand
TCGTGGTCAGTTGATTACACAATTTATTGGTGAGGCCTTGCTCATCACAATTTGGTCGCTCGTCCTTGGATTTTTCCTTGCCCTGGTATGTTTGCCGACATTTAATACACTTGCGGCCAAGGAACTTTCTCTTGAATTGGATGGATTCACCGTACTGGTTATCATTGGACTGCTGGTTGTTATAGGCCTGATTGCCGGGAGTTACCCGGCTTTTGTGCTTTCCAATTTTCGCCCTGTGGCCATACTCAAAGGGAGTGTACAAGGGCTAAGCAGTCGCCAGGGGCTTCGCAAGGTGTTGGTAGGTGTGCAACTGGTGCTTTCGGTTTTTCTCATTTCAAGCACCTTGATCATGCGCAACCAACTGGATTACCTGCAAAACAAAAACCTTGGATTTAATCGGGAACAACTCGCTGTGGTACAACTAAACGTTCCCCGGGTTGGGCAATTGCCTGAACGGGTTCAACGCGGCTTTGACCTGGTTCAGCAGTTTAAGGGTGAATTGTCGCGCATTCCGGATATCTCAGGTGTATGTGGGTCCTCACATGACTTTGCCAATGGAAACTGGACGGGTGTGGGGTATACCGATGTACACGGCACATATCGCAATTTCAACCTGAATGTTGTAGAGCCTGATTATTTCACGGTGTTGCAAATGGAATTTTCTGCCGGCCGGAATTTCGATGTAAACTCCCCTGCTGACGCCCGCAGGGGCGTGATTGTTAATGAGGCTTTTGCGAAAGCGTTACAATGGGACGATGCCATCGGGAAAACTATACCCGGTCGGAATTTTGGCGACCATGAAGTGATCGGGGTTGTGAAAGATTTTAATTACGCATCGCTCTACACCCGCGTGGAACCCTTGGTGCTGGTTATGGATCCGGCAATCATTCTACAGGGCGTAGAAAACATCAGCATTAACAACTCACCGATTCCCAAACTCCTGATCCGGTTGAAGCCCGGTAATATGGCCGTGGCGATCGACCAGGTTAAGGAAGTATGGAATAAACTCACCGGCAGCCAGGAATTTTCGTTCACCTTTGTCGATCAGGCTATAGCATCGCAGTATGCCAGCGATCAGAACCTGGGTAAAATCATCCGGATTGCTACCCTGTTGGCCATGATCATTGGAAGTCTGGGGCTGTACGGCCTTGCTTCGCTTGCGATGCAAAACCGCACAAAGGAAATTGGTATTCGTAAGGTATTGGGCGCTACCGAACAGTCCTTGTTGTTACTGCTTTCAAAAGATTACGTAATCCTTATGTTTGTTTCTCTACTGGTATCAGTACCCATTACCTGGTATTTCATGCACGACTGGCTATCGGGATTTGAGTACCGGGTAAATATTGGGGTAAATGTATTCCTGATTTCCGGTGTAATTGCTTTGGGTATTGCCATCCTCACCATTGGTTGGCAGGCAGTAAAAACCTCCTGGACGCAACCGGCAGAAACGCTGAAATACGAGTAACCTTTTAATACTATCCAGGTACAAACAACAAATCAGGAATTTCTGCGTATATTAGTTTTACAAAGTATATACAAATGAGTAAGGAATACCTGGGTGAATTTGAAGAACTGGTGCTGACCATGGTAGGCATATTGGGCGAAGAGGCTTATGGCAACGCCATTGTACAGGAAATTAAGGTGCGTTTGGGCCGTGAAGTAAACCTGAGTGCCGTACATGTAACCCTTTACCGGTTGGAAGACAAAGGCCATGTTAAATCAAGGATGGGCGGTTCATCCAGTACCCGGGGTGGGAGACGAAAGCGAATTTTCACCATTACCAATGCAGGGTTGGCGATGCTCAAGACGATGAAAGAGGCACGGGTTGACTTGTGGAAATTAATTCCGCAATTGAAAATTGTTTCGGTTTAACCGGATGTATGCAATGAAAAATGAGTTACATCCACCAACCTGGATTTTCAGATTCCTTCAAGGGTTTTGCCCACCCGAATTATACGAAGGCATTGAAGGCGATTTATTGGAGCAGTTTGAAACGGATGCCACGCAAGTAGGGGCGAGGAAAGCCCGAACGAAATTAGTGTGGAGTGCTATTAAATTTTTCAGACCCGGTATCTTTTTGCGAAACCGGGTTACAATTCAATTAATCAATACGATGATGTGGGGAAATTATGTAAAAGTAGCAACGCGAAACATCGCCAAGCGGAAATTGTATTCATTTATCAATGCTATCGGGTTAAGCATCGGCATTGCCTTTTGTGTCCTGATCTACCTGTACATTGAAGATGAAAAAAGTTTTGATCAGTTTCATGAAAACAAGGAAACCATTTACCGGCTGAACGAAGCGAGCTACAGCGTATGGGCGGCCCAACGGGGTGAAGATCCGATGCGGAGATCGGCTTACTTGCCGCTTCCCCTGGGCAATGCTATGAAGAATGAAATCCCTGAAATTCAATACCTGACACGTTTTAACGGAGGGGAAGCTGCCATATTCCGGTATGAAGATAAAGTATTTACAGAGCGAATAGCGTATGTGGAAGCCGATTTCTTCAAGATGTTTTCGTTTCCACTACTAGTCGGTTCGCCCGATCATATCTTTAAAGACAAACATTCGGTTGTTTTGACACCTGGAATCGCTGAAAAGTATTTTGGTGAAGCCGATCCTATTGGTAAACATGTAATACTGGATCTGCAGGGCGAAAAGCAATTTACCGTTACCGGAATCATCGAAGCGCCACCGGCCAATTCAAGTCTTTCCTTTAAGATTCTTGTACCGCTGGAAAGTCAGCCTTGGTACGAACGCAACCATGAACAGTGGGGAAATTTTTCTTATCCTACATTCATTCAGCTTCATGCGCAGGCCCGGCTGGCGGATTTGAAAATAAAAGCCGATACGATAATAAAGAAAAATATGGGCGATCGCCTGGAGCGTTGGCGTAAAGATGGAAATATTCCCCCGGAGTTTCCTGTGTTTGAATTAACCTATACCAACCTGGCCGATGTTCACCTCGATACCGAAGTGAGTTGGGAAAAAGTGAGCGATCCCAAATACTCGTGGATTTTAGGCGGTATTGCCTTCCTGATCATTCTTATTGCTTCCATTAATTACATTTCGCTGGCGTTAACAACTTCAGCTGCTCGTAAAACAGAAGTTGGTATTCGCAAAGTGGTGGGCGCACAACGAAAGCAACTCGTTTCGCAATTTGGATTTGAATCGGTGATGCTGGCATTAATCTCCATGCTTATCGGGTTGGGCTTGGTAGTTTTATTTCTTTCCTCGTTTAATGAATTCACCGGAAAAGCCATTGAACTTTCAACGATGAATACATTGAAGGTTGCCGGGGCTGCGTTTGTAGTGGCCTTGGTGGTGGGTATACTGGCGGGAAGCTATCCGGCTCTTTTTCTATCCGGATTTTTACCGGCTGCTGTTTTAAAAGGAGGATTTACCTCACGCCTCCAGGCTGGCTTTACAAAACCGCTCGTGGTTTTTCAATTCTTTCTTTCAGCGTCCATGATCATTTGTTCGGTTATCATGTACCAGCAAATGGAATTTATTTCCACCAAAGATTTAGGATTCGATAAGGAACAGGTATTGGTCATTCCTACTCAAACGGGCTGGAATGATGAAGCAGACAGGGTAGTGGAGCAATTCAGAAACAAAGTGCGTACGGAGCCTTCGGTTATTCAGGTGGCGGGAACCAGTTCATCCTTTAACCAGGGCTGGTCGCGGTATGGGTATAGGATCAAGGATGAAAATAAATCGGCCTATGTATACCGGGTTGATCCGGCATACATCGACCTGCTGAAACTGGAAGTAAAAGAAGGTAGAAATTTTGATGAACGTATGGCTTCCGACAGCACTGCGGTAATCATTAACGAAGCGCTTGCGCGCGATATGGGGTGGGATAATCCGTTAGAAGAATATTTAAACTGGCGCGAAGATTCAGTAGGGCTTGGTGCGAAAGTAATCGGTGTGCTTAAGGATTATCATTTTCTTTCCCTGGAACGTGAAATAGAACCCATGTTTCTTTCGATGGATAAAAAGAATACCGGCTACCTGACCACCATGATGGTGAAACTTTCACCGGGTGATGTAACCGGTAAAATTGACCGGGTAAAAACAGCCTGGACGGAACTATACCCCGACAAACCTTTCGACTACACGTTTATGGATCAGGATGTAGCTAATCAATACCGTTCGCACAAACGCTGGATGAATATCACCACCCTTTCAACGGGCTTTGCCATTTTTATTGCCTGCCTGGGATTGTTCGGATTAGCTGGTATCAACGCGGTAAACCGCACCAAGGAAATCGGAATCCGGAAGGTAATGGGGGCAGAGCTCACCAACATTTTTGTGTTGCTCAATCGTCAATACGTATGGCTTGCACTCATTGCCTTTTCATTGGCTGCACCGCTTTCGTGGTACTTCATGAATAAATGGCTGGCCAGTTTCAAGTATGCCATTACCATCAGTTGGGAGATATTTGCCGTCAGCATGACAGCCGGGCTTATGCTGGCCCTGATCACCGTGAGTTATCATGCATTGAAAGTTGCCACCATTAATCCGGCTGAAACGTTAAAATACGAATAATCAAGGGCTTAGTTCAGGACACGGGTGATTTATGTATGCCAATGGCTTCAAGCTCGCGAATGTTCTGCACTATCCTTTCATTCAAACCTGAAATGCTGGTAAGATCAATGTCCCAAAAGCGGGTGTTGGAAAGAAACTTTTCAGCAGCTTCCTCCGAATTGTTTTTCCAGGCTTCTTTTGCAAAGGCAAGCACTTCGGGCGTATCGTTAAGCGGGATAGGGGTTCCGTTCCACTCACCCTTATAAAAGCAGATTAGGGCAGCCAGCGAATAAATGAGGTTGGCCGGGAGGGTTTGTTTACGCTGGATGTACTCCAACAGTGAGGGCAACACCCGTACCGTAAACTTGGAAATAGAATTAAGTGCAATGGTGATCAACTCGTGCCGGATAGACGGATTCTGAAAACGTTCAATAACCGCGTGGGCGAACTGATGAAGTTCTTCCTCGGGCAGATCAAGGGTGGGTATGATTTCCTCAAAGATTGTCTCCCGGATAAAATTACCGGTCACTTCATGTTCAACAGCTTCCTGAACGGTGCGCAATCCATGCAGGTAAGCAAGTGGTACGAGTGCCGTATGGGCACCGTTTAGTATCCGGACTTTTCGCGTACGGTAAGGCGATTGGTCGGCAACAAATTTAACATCCAACCCTGCCTGATCGGCCGGAAAAGCATGGCTTACTTTTTCATCGCCCTCAATTACCCAAAGGTGAAATGGCTCGGCTGTAACCACCAGGTTATCGGTATAACCCACTTGGCGTTGAATCTCATCAATCGTGACTTTCGGAAAACCCGGTACAATCCGGTCAACGAGTGTATTGCAAAAGGTTGTGTGGGTAGTAATCCAGTGTTTAAATTCATCCGGAAGGTTCCAATGACGGATGTATTGAAGTATCACGTTTCGTAATTCAACTCCGTTTTTATCAATCAATTCACACGGTATGATTATTAGCGCTTTATCGGGTGCGCCTTTAACAAATTGAAACCGGTGAAACAGTAACGCGGTTAATTTTCCCGGGAAGCTGGAGGGCAACGCCTTAATTGTTGTATCGCTTGGGTTAAAGATAATTCCAGCTTCGGTTGTATTGGAAATTACAAATTGGAGCTCGGGGTTTTCTCCGGCTTTAAGAAATTGTTGATAATCTGCGTAGGGATTGATCACACCGGCAACGGAAGTTATTAACCGGGTTTCGTTAACCGGTTTACCGTTTTTAATACCGTTAAGAACCACGTGGTATAGACCGTCCTGTTTATTGATCAACTCGCCCATTCCGCCAGCGAGTGGTTGAACGATTTGAACAGATCCATTGAAATCAACTTTCTCGTTCATGACATCAATCATCCAGTCAACGAATGCACGTAAAAAGTTACCCTCACCAAATTGCAGCACTTTTACCGGTCGGGTAGGAATACCGGAGACATTTTTACGGTTTAATTCTTTCAACATCAGCAAACAGTAATCGGTATAATTAAAAATTTAGTCAGGTTGATTTCCGGAAGGGGAGACTACGCGCCAAACCGGAAGTAGTCTTTTGCGTTGTTGTAACAGATATCGGAGACAATTTTACCCAGCCATTTTTCATCGGCAGGCAGTTCACCTTTTTCAACATCCGTACCCAGGATGTTGCACAGGATTCTTCTGAAATATTCATGGCGCGGGTACGACATAAAACTTCGTGAATCGGTAAGCATGCCAATGAAGCAACTCAGTAAACCCAGGTTCGACAGGGCATTAATTTGTTTTTCCATGCCGTCCTTCTGATCCAGAAACCACCAGGCTGATCCGAATTGAATCTTTCCTTTTATTGAACCATCGTTAAAGTTACCGATCATGGTGCCGATCACTTCGTTATCGCTTGGATTCAAATTGTAAAGGATGGTTTTGCAAAGCTGGTTGGATCTATCCAGTTCATTCAGAAATCTGGCCAATGCCACACCCTGGGGGAAATCACCGATGGAGTCAAAGCCGGTATCGGAGCCAAGTTTTTGAAGCATGCGGGCGTTTGTATTGCGTAGCGCACCCAGGTGAAATTGCTGGGTCCATCCCCTGGCGTGATACATGCGTCCCAACTCCAGCAAAACCGTGTATTTAAAGAAATTCGTTTGAGACTGATCCAGCGTTTTGCCGCTAAGCACGGTGGCAAATAACTCCTCGATATTGTAGGATTGGCCGGCTTGCGGATAATAAAGTTGCTCTAATCCATGATCGGAAAGGCGGCAGTTGTTTTGATGGAAATATTCAATGCGGTTTTGTAGTGCAGCTAAGAGCGCATCAAACCGATTGATTTCAATGCCGGAGGCTGAGGCCAGTTTGTTCAGGTAATCCGTATACGTTACCGGGTTCTCAATGGCAAAGGCTTTGTCGGGCCGGAAGGCAGGATAGAGGTTAACACTAAAACCATCGGCTTTAAGCTTTTGATGGTGTTCAAGCGTGTCGATGGGGTCATCGGTGGTACATACCACTTCCACATTCATTTTTTTTAAGATACCGCGAGCTGAGTTTGCTTTGGTTTGCAAAAGTTCCGAGGCAGTAGTATAAATTTTTTCGGCAGTATCCGGATTCACCAGTGCATCTATGCCATAATACCGTTGAAGTTCAAGGTGAGTCCAATGGTATAGCGGGTTGCGTAAGGTGTAGGGCACAGTAAAGGCCCATTTATCAAACTTATCTTTAGCGGAAGCATTTCCGGTTATAAATTTTTCATCAATGCCGAGGGTGCGCATGGCACGCCATTTATAATGATCGCCCTCCAGCCAGATTTGTGTGAGGTTTTCAAATTGCCGGTCTTGCGCAACATCATTTGGTGGAAGGTGGCAATGATAATCGATAATCGGTAAATCTTTGGCGTAGGTGTGGTACAACGTTCTGGCAAAGTCGTTTGTCAGAAGAAAATTTTCTGATAGAAAATTGTTCCGGGTCAGTTGTTCGGCCATGGTTATTTTTTTCGTAAAGACGAGGAACGGATAATAAGTTCTGGTTTTAAAACAGTTTTTTTAGGGATAAAAACTTTGTTCCGTGAATTGATCTGTTCCAGAAATATTTCGGCCGCGGCATTTCCCATTTCTTTGCTTCGCTGGTCTACGGTTGAAAGCTGCGGTTCAGAAAATCCTGTGAACGGTTCATTGCCAAACCCCACCAGGGCAATTTCATCGGGCACGCGGATCTGATTTTCTTTCAGTACCTGCAAGGCGCCCATGGCGCTATAATCACTGGAAGAAAAAACCGCATCCGGACGTTGAGGAAGCGCTAATAATTTTTTCATGCACTCGCGTCCGTCTTCCAGTTGCATATTGCATCCCAGAACAAGGGATTCATTGTAGGGCAGGTTGTTGTCCTGCAAAGCTTCGCGATAGCCCCGAAGGCGTTCCCGGTAAATGCTGATCTTTTTAATGCCCGTCAGGTGGGCAATACGGGTACATCCTTGTTGAATAAGATGGGTTACCGCCTTATAGGCACCGTGGTAATCATCCAGAATAACGTTACTTACTTCAAGGTCTTCATTGGAACGGTCGAATAGAATCAGCGGTATATTTCGTTGCCTGACTTTATTGAAATGTTCAAAATTTTCAGTGCCTTTGGCGTGCGAAACAATAATGCCATCAACCCGCGCATTTAACAAAGCTTCAATCGTGGCAACTTCCTTCTCGTAATCATCGTACGATTGGCAGATCATAACATTGTACTGCGAGGTATTGGCAATTTCTTCAATACCCCTTACTACAGAGGCAAAAAAACTTCTGTCGGCTGTGGGCACGATAATGCCAATAATTTTGCTTTTGCCATTGCGTAAAGCTGCAGCAATATGATTAGGCTGGTAATTTAGCTTTTGTGCTGTTTTGAGTACAGCTTTTTTTGTGGCATCACTAATCCGTGGATGATCCTTAAGCGCCCTTGATACGGTAGATGCCGTTATATCAAGTTTTTTAGCAATGTCGTGTATGGTTGATCTTTCTTTTCTCATGATGAAATCAGATTAATCGGTTAGGTTTCGTTGGAGGGCTTTCCGATAGTCGCTAACAGTCCGCCATCAACATAAATAATTTGGCCATTTACAAAGTCACTGGCCTTTGAAGCCAGGAAAACTACCGTCCCGCCCAGGTCATCCGGATCGCCCCATCGCCCGGCTGGTGTGCGGTTGATGATAAAGTCATTGAATGGGTGCCCGGCTGTTCGTATAGGTGCAGTCTGTTCGGTAGCAAAATACCCCGGTCCGATTCCGTTAACCTGGAGGTTATGTTTCGCCCATTCGGTGGCCAGGTTTCGGGTAAGCATTTTCAATCCGCCTTTAGCGGCAGCATAAGCAGCCACGGTGTTCCGGCCGAGTTCACTCATGAGGGAGCAAAT
The DNA here is from genome assembly GCA_964583905.1 of uncultured Roseivirgaceae bacterium. GTDB lineage: Bacteria > Bacteroidota > Bacteroidia > Cytophagales > Cyclobacteriaceae > UBA2336. The sequence continues at coordinate 9,534 of CAZOYJ010000053.1, read as the reverse complement.
GTTGATAATTTTTCCTGCCTTACGGCTGATCATAGACTGGGCAACATACTTTGAAACAATATACGGAGCTACTAGATCAGTATCAATCACCTGGCGAAAGTCGGAGGTTTCCATTTCGATAGCGGGTATGCGTTTAATGATGCCTGCATTGTTAACCAGGATATCGATTGGCCCTACTTCAACTTCAATGCGATTAATAAATATTTTTACTTCCGCGTCATCCGTGACATCGAATAAGTAGCCGTGCGCTTTTAAATTATGTCGGGCATACTCCACCAGGGCGTTATCCATTTTTTCCTTCGTATGCCCGTTGATGACTAAAACCGCACCGGCTTGCCCGAGTGCTTTGGCCATAGCCATGCCTAAACCATGCGTGCCTCCTGTAACCAGCGCAATTTTACCGGTAAGATTGAATAGGTCAGACATCATCTTAATTGAATTGGATTAACAACATCCATGTCGCTGTAATCAAGGTTTTCACCTGCCATGCCCCAAATGAAAGCGTAATTGCTGGTTCCAGCTCCACAATGAACCGACCAGGGCGGGGAAAGTATTGCCTGATGATTTTGTAACCATAGAGGTCGGGTTTCGTTCGGGTCACCCATAATGTGCAGGATGGATTGATCCGGTTTCAGGTCAAAATAAAAATAGGCTTCCATCCGCCTGTCGTGGGTATGCGGGGGCATGGTATTCCACACGCTACCGGTTTGTAGTTGGGTAAGCCCCATCTGCAATTGGCAGGTTTCTACTTTTCCGGTAACAATTAGTTTACGAATAATCCGGTGATTAGAAGTTTCAAGCGATCCGAGTTCAACCACTTCCGCGTCCTTTTGTGTGATGTGTTTAACCGGGTAGGATGCGTGTGCGGGAGCGGAGTTGAAATAAAAAAGGGGCTGGTTACCGGCTTTTTTGTCGAAGCTTACCTGCCGGGCGCCTTTTCCGATATACAACGCTTCCTGATGGGCCAGTTCAAAGGATACGCCATCAACGCTTATGATTCCGGGTTCACCTACATTTATTATCCCTATTTCTCTTCTGTCAAGGAAGTATTCCGATTTAAGTTCGGTATAGGTATTGAGTTTAACAGATCCATTAATGGGTTTAATACCGCCAACAATCAGGCGATCATAATGGCTATAGGTTGCGCTTACCCTATCATCTGAGAATAAGGATTCAATAACAAAATGCTTACGCAACTGGCTGGTAGTATAGGATTTTAAGTCCTGCGGGTGACTGGCATATCGTACATCCAGGGTGTTTGTCATAACCTGAAATTGATTTTATGTAATCGTTTGCGCAATATAGTGGATAAAATTTTATAAAATTCAATTTAAATTTTTAACCGTTGTTCTGGAGGAACTTTCCGTTGACATTAGATTATGGTATAAAAACCCCTTTTAACAAGTCAAAAAGAATGATTTTAAAAAATATGTAAAATATGTTTTGGCCGAGTGAAATATACTTCCTAAAATGCAATCGATTGCGCATAAAGTTTCAAACCGATCGATTTCCGGTAGAACTTTTTGCCAATAAATAACAGGCTGTTTAAGAAGGGGTTGGATGTGCAGGAGGGGAGTTGTTATTGAAATTGAGAAACTTAAATAAACCAAATCCATATGATTGGAAATCTACGATCGGCCAGATTATTAGCAGTGCTCATACTGTTGGTATTGGTAAACGCACCCGGTCTTCAAGCACAAACAAGATCGATAACCGGGGTTGTAAAGTCTGATAATGAAGCACTGCCCGGTGTAACTGTAATTGAAAAAGGAACGAATAATGGAACTGTAACAGACAGTGAAGGACGGTTTACACTATCCGTTTCTGAAGGCGCAGTATTGGTAGTCTCCTTCGTGGGGATGAAACAAGTTGAAGTTCAGGTGGGCAACCAAAGTTCTCTTACCATTAACATGGAGGTAGATGCCACCGAACTGGAGGAGGTTGTGGTGATCGGGTATGGCACAGCAAAAAAATCGGAGTTGACAGGATCCATTGCTTCAATAACGGGGGAGGATCTAAAAAAAGTACCGGTATCAACCATTGCCGAAACCTTAACAGGTCGCTTGCCCGGGGTTCAGGTCATGGCAACGGAAGGGTCACCTGATGCAGAAATCAGGATTCGTGTTCGCGGAGGGGGTTCAATTACACAGGATAACTCTCCATTATATATTGTTGACGGATTTCCTGTTAATAATATTTCAGACATTTCACCATCCGATATAAAATCTATTGACGTACTGAAGGATGCATCATCAACTGCAATTTACGGATCTCGCGGTGCAAACGGTGTTGTAATCATCACTACAAAAGGTGGAACAGACGGGAAAGTTTCGGTTTCATTTAATTCCTTTTTTGGAGCCAAACGGATTGCTAAAACACTGGATGTCTTAAATCCGGCCGATTATGTGAATTGGCAGTATGAATATGCAGCAGTACGTTTTGGAATAAACTCATTACAATCCTATGAGAATTTTTTTGGTGCCTGGCAAGATCAGGATTTATATGTTAACCTAAGAGGAAATGATTGGCAACGACAAGTGTATGGCCGAACAGGCCAGGTATTCAGTAATGACCTCAGTGTAAGAGGCGGATCGGATAAATTCAAGTACTCCATTAACTATGCCCGCTTCGAGGATAAAGCCATCATGGTTGGTTCTGACTTTAACAGGAATAATTTCACGGTTAATCTGAATAATAAGGCAAGCGACAAAATTGAAATTGGATTTACCCTACGGTATGCTGAAACAAAAATCAGTGGGGGAGGTGCCAACGAACAGAATGAGGTTTCATCGGCCGATTCGCGCCTAAAACATGCGGTTACGTATTCGCCTATTCCAATGCCAGGGTTAACAACGGATGAAACAGAGGAATCAATTGCTTCTTATTTCATTGATCCACTTGTTGCCACAGCCGACAACGATCGGCAACAGGGCCGTAGAAATTATAACATGGCAACCAGTGTTACCTGGAATATTGTGAAGAATCTTCAGTGGCGCTCAGATTTAGGATATGATAATTATGATTACAATGACAACAGGTTTTATGGCTTAACCACTTACTATGTAAACAATGCACCAGCATCTGAAAATCAAGGCAGACCGGCTGCCATATTCCGCAACCGAAAAGAGAATCGCATTCGGAATACAAACACGCTATCCTACGATTTAAAAGAGCATTTGGGAAGTGGGCATAAAGCGAAGATCTTGTTCGGACATGAAATGCTCAGAACTCAAACCAATGAATTGACATCGGTTATCCATGGTTATCCGCAATTATTCACCTCTGTTGAAGCATTTAAACTCACTACGCAAGGGAAACCACAGTCCACCGATAATTTTTTTAGCCCGGATGATAAACTTGTTTCATTTTTTGTACGCGCGAATTATGATTTTAAAGGACGTTATCTTTTTCAAGCCACCTATCGTGCGGATGGTTCCAGTAAATTCTTAGACGATAATCGCTGGGGATTCTTCCCCTCAGTGGGTGGTGCCTGGAGGGTATCGGAGGAAGCATTCATGACCGGTACATCCAATTGGTTGAATGACCTTAAACTGCGCGCCAGCTATGGTGTAGCAGGTAATAATAATATCCCGGTTGGCCAAACTGTACAAGCTTATGCATCAAGCATAACTGCCTGGATGAACGGGTTTGATAGCTTCTGGGCTCCTTCCAACAGGTTGGCCAATCCTGAGCTGAAATGGGAAACAACCTATACCCGCAATATCGGACTGGATTTTAGTACGCTAAAAGGCCGGTTGAATGGTACGCTTGAAGTGTATCAAAATAATACCAAAGACCTTTTGATCGAATTCCCAATTGCCGGAACGGGCTATCAAACACAATTCCGCAACATGGGTGAAACAGAAAATAAAGGTATAGAAGCTGCGATTAATTATATCGCAATCGATCGACAGAGTTATGGACTTAATTTTTCTTTTAACATTGGTGTTAACCGAAATGAAATCAAATCCCTTGGCCTAATGGATGCTTTTGGGGCTGAAACCAACTGGGCCTCAACTGATATCGGAAACGACTTCTGGGTTTTTGCCGGAGGATCAGTAGGAATGATGTATGGATACAAGAATGCAGGTCGCTATACGGTTGATGATTTTGAAGGATATAATCCCAGCACTGGCAATTGGATACTGAAAGGCGATGTCACAAACAGTTCCCAGGTTGTTGGAACACTCAGGCCAGGTATGCTGAAGCTGGTGGATATTACAGGAGACAATAATGTTACGATTGACGATCGAACCATTATTGGAAACGCAAACCCTAAACATACGGGTGGGATTGTAATTAATGGCTATGCTTTCGGTTTTGATCTGATGGCAGCCTTCAACTGGAGCTATGGAAATGACATCTATAACGCCAACAAAATTGAATACACAACATCAACCCCACGGTTCCAATACAGAAATATGATTGACCTGATGGGAAGTGGCTCACGCTGGACAAACATAAATCCCGACAATGGAAGCCTGGTTACAGACCCATCGGAACTTGCCGCATTGAATGCCAATACAACCATGTGGTCGCCCTATATGTCACGCTTTGTTTTCAGCGATTGGGCGGTTGAAGATGGTTCCTTCCTACGCTTAAACACCTTGACACTGGGATATACGTTACCATCTTCTGTTGTACAACGTCTTCGCCTGCAAAGTCTTCGATTTTATACAACAGGCTACAATGTATTTGTGCTTACCAATTATTCAGGGTTTGATCCTGAAGTTTCAACCCGGAGACGCACTCCGCTTACACCGGGTGTGGATTATTCCGCTTACCCAAGAAGCCGGCAACTTGTGTTTGGTTTTAACCTCACTTTCTAACCTCAATCGAATTTAACTATGAAGAAAATAACATTTTTAACCTTTATCGCAGCGAGTTTGTTAACGGCATGCGATGACTTCCTGGAAACGCCTCCAAAATCATCCCTGGAGGAAGCCGTCATATTTGCCAGTCCGGACCTGGCTCAGGGTGCTGTAGATGGAATCAAAGTTCCGTTTGCTGAAACCAACTCATACCGGGGTCGGTTTTTACCCTGGTATGGCATGAACACTGATATCGAGTGGCACAATTCATCTCAAAGTACTAGTGGCGATCAGTTCGACTTGGTTGTATATGATGCCAAGCCCAGTAATTCTCAAATGAACACCGCCAATAATGCATGGGCAATGATGTATTTGGGTATTGAACGGGCAAATTTGTGCATCCGCGGAATCAGGACGTACGGTAACCCTGCACCTGGAAATGAAATGGGTCGCTTATTAGGTGAAGCCCTCACACTGCGTGCAGTGTATTATGCAGATTTATTAAAAGCATGGGGCGATGTACCCGCTCGCTTTGAGCCCATTACTACCGCTACACTTTATATTGAAAAAGAAAATAGAGATGTGATATATAAGCAATTGATTAATGACCTGGAGGAAGCTGCAACATTAGTTCCCTGGCCAAACCAATCTCCGGCAACAACCAGTGTAGAACGGGTTAATAAAGCTTTTGTGAAAGGGTTGAGGGCAAGACTTGCTCTTGCTGCAAGTGGATATTCGCAGTATCCGGATGGAGTGCGCAGAAGCACCGACCCTGATTTGTCGGTGGCAAGTATGTATGCACTTGCCCGTCAGGAATGTTTGGATGTTTATAACAGTGGCAGTGCCAAATTAGAGCCTTCCTTTGAAGATTTATGGAGAAAATATAATCAAGATGTTGTTTCTGCGGGTGGTGAATCCCTTTGGGAAATACCGTTTGCCAATGGACGCGGACGTATGCTCTTTACCTTTGCCGTCCGTCAAACCAACAACAATCAACATCATGCAAATGGTAATAACCGCGGTGGTATTGCCGGGCCACTCCCTCACATTTTTTATGATTTTGACCAAGCCGATACCAGACGCGATATAACCTGTGTTCCGTACCGGTATGGTAATACAGCCCAGGGTACGAATATAGCCCGTCAGGAACTTGTTGATTTGAATACCTGGTATTTTGGTAAGTATAGATATGAATGGATGAACCGGTATGTGACATCAACCAATGATGACGGAGCAAATAAGCTGTATATGCGTTATGCTGAAATATTGATGATGCTGGCGGAGACTGAAAATGAGTTGAACGGCTTTGGAGCTGCCGCGCCCTACCTAAAAGAAATCCGCAGACGCGCATTCCCGGAAAGTGAATGGGCAGTAAAAGTAGATGCGTACGTTAATGCCCTTAATTCAAAAGAAGCCATGTTCAATGCCATTATTGACGAGCATAAGTTTGAGTTTTGTGGTGAAATGGAGCGCAAGCAAGCGCTTATTCGTTGGAACCTACTCAAAACAAAAATGGACGAAGCCAAAGAAAAAATGGAAGCACTTAGAACCCGCACCGGTGCGTATGAAGACGTTCCCGTAACGCTATATTTTAAATACGTGAGCGATGAACTACCCTCGGATATAAATCTGCCGGTTTCTTTTGGCGACAAGGATAAAGTAAAAGATTACGAGACATTGGAGATTTACGGATTAAATCGCGGAGAAACTGTAAACCCAGGGGCTGGCTATTCTTCGAAAAATTGGGATAACCTAAATGCTACCAAAATAAACTCCCTGTACCGTGTTGATCCTGATACCCGCCAATTCTGGCCCATCTGGCAAGTGTTTATTGATGGAAGTAACGGTAAGCTTAAGAACGACTAAGAAAGTTAAATTAGGATAGTTATGAAGAAAATATATGCCACAGTACTGATGTTTGCAGGGCTGTTTTCAGTACTCCTTACCGGTTGCGATGATACTATCGAACCACCCATTGATGAACTTCAACTTGATCGTGTGCTAACACCCCACGGTTTGAGAGCGTTTATCCGGAATCAGACCACCATCGAATTAACCTGGAATTTTCGGAATGATGCAGATTACTATGTAGTCGAATTTAGCGAGGACAGCCTCCAGTTTAACACCATTATCTTTACCGATGAGGTAACAAAAAGTGAACTTCCATACCGGAAAGCTTTCGATGGCGAAACACGCTACTCAGCTCGGGTAAAAGGTGTGAGCAATGGCATAGCCGACTCCAAATGGTCGGCCATTACCATAATGACCGCCCAGGAAAATATTTTTCTTCCTGTTCAGGATGGTGATATCCAGGCTACCGAAGCAACGTTGCGTTGGCCTGAAAATAGCGATGTAACTCATTTTATTATTAATCCGGGTAATGTTCAACGGACTATTACAGCAGATGAAAAAAGTGCTGGCGTGGCGACCATCACAGGCTTAACCGGACAAACCAATTATACAGTGGTTTTGTATAAGGAGACCAAACACCGTGGTTTAATTTCTTTCAGCACTTTAATTGATGTAGGCGATGCAATCCTGATTTACCCTGAAGATGATCTGAATGAAGCCGTGATTAATGCGGCTCCTGGCGATGTGTTGGTACTGTATCCAGGTGATTACCTTGTGTATACAGGTACTATTATTATTGATAAATCCATCACGCTACAAGGACTTTATCCCTATGACAAGCCTGTTGTGCATGTAAAATTTGAGATCACGCAAGGTGTGCAGAATGCAGAGTTTGTTGATTTAGTACTCAACGGTGATGGCACCCAGAACGATGTCTTTCGTTACACGCAAGCGATTAATTATGGCACCTTGAAAATCACCGGCTGTACTATACACAGCTTTACCCGTTCATTGGTGGCAGGAAATGTTATTGGTTTAGTGTCATCGGTAATCATCGATAATGTGGTGGCTACCAATATACTTACCAGCGGTGGCGATTTCATTGATTTCAGAAATACCCATGTACTGGATTTGAAAGTCACCAACAGTACTTTCAATAATTGTTCTCCTGGCAGGGACTTTATCCGGATGGATAATACGGGTGATGCCGGTCATATTAATGGTACTTATACTGCGACTGTATTGGTAGACCACTGTACTATCGTTGGGGCTTCCCATCCTTCCAGCAGACTATTGTATGTAAGGTTCAACGATCACAATGTGACCTTCAGTAAGAATATGGTAGCCAATACAACCGGTTATTTTATTAACCATGGCGGCCAGAATGGGTCTACCATCCGTACGCCTACTTTTAATGGTAACAATTATTACGAAGCACCCCACCTGTATCAGGTTCCTGAAGGGGGAGCGCCATCTGGTAACTTCAGGTATGATCAATCCGGTACGCACACTACACTAAACCCTGGGTTTGTTAATCCGGCTACCGGAAACTTTACGGTAACAAACCAAACGCTACTTGATAATGAAATAGGAGATCCGCGCTGGAGGCAATAATTAAAAGTTGTTCTGCACGCTAACAGGTGCAGAACAACTTTATTCAACAACCACTACACCATGTTAAAACTTGTCCGCTTCATTGTATTACTGCTTATTCTCGGTATTGCCGGTTGCGGTTCTGACCCCGATCCGGGCCCAAATATTGAAGATAAACCCATCCAAGTAAATGAAGAAGCCTTTGCCTTTCCCGGTGCGGAAGGTTTTGGAAACAAAACTACTGGTGGTCGGGGCGGACAGGTTATCAAGGTAACGAACCTGAACGATTCGGGTACGGGTAGTCTGCGGGCAGCCATCACTACTTCAGGCGCGCGCATTATTGTGTTTGAAGTATCGGGTACGATTGAACTATTGAGCACGCTAAGCATCAATCAACCTCATGTTACCATTGCCGGGCAAACCGCTCCGGGCGATGGCATTACCATTAAGAATTACCCTGTATTTGTCGGGGCCGATAATGTCATCATCCGCTTCTTGCGTTTCCGCATGGGCGATGAAACCCATCATGAAGGCGATGCCTTGTGGGGGAGGCGCAAAAAAAATATCATTATAGACCATTGTTCTATGAGTTGGGCAACCGATGAGGTCGCTTCGTTTTACCAAAACCAACACTTCACCCTTCAGTGGTGTATTATTTCAGAAAGCCTTAATAATTCGTTGCATGAAAAAGGGGCGCATGGTTATGGAGGCATTTGGGGTGGCGATCGTGCCAGCTTCCATCACAACCTCATTGCCCATCACAAAAGCCGAACTCCGCGTTTTAATGGAAACCGTTCCGGAACATACAGCGGGAACAACCCCTATCCCAATGAACATGTGGATTACCGCAATAATGTAGTGTACAATTGGAATGGGGAAGGTACTTATGGGGGCGAAAATGGTATGTATAATATAGTAGGAAACTACTATAAGCCTGGCCCGGCCACTACTTCAAACCAGTCGCGTATATTTGAGGATAACAATTAACCATTAAACGGTAAGCAGGGTGATGGTAAGTTCTATATCGATGGAAATTATATAAACGGAAGCCCCTCCGTTACCGCCAATAATTGGAATGGTGTTACTTATAAAAATGGGGCTACTCAAACGCAATCCAAACTGGATGGCCCCATCGATTTTGATATAACAACCCTGCATACGGCCGAACAAGCCTATGCAAAAGTGCTTGCTTATGCAGGAGCCAGCTTGGTGCGTGACGCTGTTGATGAACGTGTGATAGCCGAAACCCAAAACGGAACAACAACCTACAACGGTTCAG
>CAZOYJ010000052.1:0-18553 GCA_964583905.1 uncultured Roseivirgaceae bacterium | reverse complement strand
ACCATGGAGCGCGTGAAGGAAAAGTATCCTGAGGTAATTGCAAAATCAGAAAACCCAAATATCCGGGAGATCCAGGTAACCGACAAGTATGATTTCAAGAAAGCACATGATGACCTCGATGCCGGCCAATGGATATCAGCCAACCCCACAACCGTACTCGATTTTTCAGCAGTGGCCTACTTTTTTGCAAAAGAACTCTATGCTAAATACCAGGTTCCCATCGGGTTGATCAATGCGGCTTTGGGCGGCTCACCTGCAGAAGCCTGGTTGAGCGAAGACGCACTGAAGAATTTCCCGGATGCCTATGCCGAAATGCAACGCTTCAAGGATGACCACCTCATCGGGGAAATCGAACAACACGACCAGCAAACCAGCCGGGCATGGTACAGCAACCTGAACCACACCGATCCGGGTATTCGTGCGTGGCATTCGCCCGATTTGGATGATTCCAATTGGGATGAAATGACCCTTCCGGGTTATTGGGCCGATGGTAAACCTGGAAATGTGAACGGTTCAATGTGGTTCAGAAAAAAAATCAACGTACCTTCATCCATGACCGGCAAACCCGGCAAACTCTGGATGGGAAGAATCGTAGATGCAGATTCGGTTTTCATCAATGGAAGATTTGTCGGCACTACTTCCTATCAGTATCCGCCCCGCAGGTATTCGTTTGCCGCAGATGTATTGAAAGCAGGCGAGAACATTATTTCCGTTCGCGTAATTAACAGTGCCGGTCGCGGTGGATTTGTGTTGGATAAACCGTATTACCTCGCAGTAGAACCTGACACACTCGACCTGAAAGGTGAATGGAAATACAAACAAGGATCAATCATGCCTGCGATTGAAAGTCAGACTTTTATTCGCTGGAAACCCGGTGGCTTATACAACCGGATGATCGCTCCGCTGCTCCGCTACAATATTAAAGGGGTGATCTGGTATCAAGGCGAATCGAATACCCGCGATCCAAAACAATACAAAGAATTGTTTCCTGCCCTGATTCGCAACTGGCGGGAGAAATGGAATCAGGGAGATTTTCCATTTCTGTTTGTACAACTCACCAACTTCATGGATTCAAGCTCGGAACCAACCGAAAGCAACTGGGCAGCCACACGACAAGCGCAATTGGAAACACTATCGGTACCCAACACGGGTATGGCTGTTACCATTGATCTTGGAGAATGGAATGATATTCATCCGTTAAACAAAGAAGATGTAGGAAAACGTTTGGCCATGGTGGCGCAGCATGTAGCCTATGGCAACAAAAAAATTGTTCATTCCGGACCGATTTATAAATCGCATAAAATCAAAAAGAATAAATTCATCATCACCTTCACCCACACCGGCAGCGGTTTATTAACAAAGGGCAGTAGCGAATTAAAACATTTCAGCGTTGCCGGAACAGATGGAAAATACGTGTGGGCTACCGCAAAAATTGAAGGCCATAAAGTGGTGGTGTGGAACAACCAGATAAGCAAACCGGTATCCGTGCGATACGCCTGGGCCGACAATCCGGAAGGAGCCAACCTGTACAACAAAGAAGGATTACCGGCCGCTCCATTTACTACTGAGAAATAAGTAGAGAGGTCATAATCATTTACGATCTTTAAGGCACCCCTAAAAACCTTCCGCAATCCTTCTCCACCGGAGAATGAATGGGATATGCCGGCAAAGGCAGGGCCAATAAAAAAGTGGTTTTTTTAGATACCCTTTAACTTTTACCAACCGTAATATGACTAAAAAACTCAGAAGCTACGACTGGTTTGGAAAATCCGATAAAATGGGATTTGTCCACCGCGCATGGTTACGCAACCAGGGCTACCCGGATGATTATTTCAAAGACAAACCCGTTATCGGCATTTGCAACACCTGGTCGGAGTTAACCCCGTGCAACGGCCACTTGCGGGATTTTGCAGAGATCGTAAAACGTGGTGTGCGCGAAGCGGGTGGGTTTCCGCTTGAATTTCCGGTTACTTCGCTTGGTGAAACCATTATGCGCCCAACTACCATGCTGTTCAGAAATCTTGCCAGCATGGATGTGGAGGAATCTATTCGCGCGAATCCCATTGACGGTGTTGTATTACTCACAGGATGCGATAAAACAACACCTTCCACCGTAATGGGTGCATGCAGTGTCGATCTTCCGACCATTGTTGTTCCCGGAGGGCCTATGTTGAATGGCCGCTTTCGCGGAGAATGTATTGGATCCGGCTCCTTTAACTGGATGATCAAAGAGAAGCGATCTATTGAACATTATACCGATGAAGATATTCACGAAGCGGAAGTCGGTTCAGCGCGAAGTCAGGGACACTGCATGTCGATGGGAACTGCCTCTACCATGGCGTGTATGGTAGAAGCCTTGGGGTTAACGTTACCGGGTGCAGCCGCCATTCCGGCCGTAGATGCCCGCAAGAAAGTGATGGCCCACCTCTCCGGAAGAAGGATTGTGGAGATGGTGCACGAAGATTTGAAGCTCTCTAAAATACTTACGCGAAAAGCTTTCGAAAACGCAACGGTTGTCAATGCCGGTGTTGGCGGATCAACCAACTTTCTCATTCATATGCTGGCCATTGCCGGAAGAATTGGCGTGGATTTGAAGCTGGAAGATTTTGATACCATCGGAAGCAAGATTCCCTTACTCGTAAACCTGAAGCCATCGGGAAAATACCTGATGGAAGACTTTTATTATGCAGGTGGCTTACCTGTGGTGATTAATGAATTGAAAAAATATTTACATAATGATGCCATCACGGTAAATGGAAAAACTATTGGTGCTAACAATGTAAATCCAAAATGTTATAACCGCGAAGTGATCGCCTCCATTGACAAACCGCTTCAGCAGGAAGCTGGAATTGCCGTACTGAAAGGAAATCTCTGTGAGCATGGCGCCATCATCAAACCATCGGCCGCATCCAAAGAACTCATGAAACATTGCGGCCGCGCAGTAGTGTTTGAAACCATGGACGATTACCATGCGCGAATTGATGATCCGAAACTGGACATCGATGAAACCTGTGTTATTGTATTGAAAAATGTCGGGCCGGTGGGCTACCCAGGCATGCCGGAAGTGGGCAATGTTGACTTGCCGGAGAAACTTCTTCAAAAAGGAGTTCGCGATATGATCCGGATTTCGGACGGTCGCATGAGTGGAACAGCCGGAGGAACTGTAGTACTTCATATCTCACCCGAATCTGCTATTGGCGGCACACTTGCGTTGGTTAAAGATGGCGATATGATTGAACTGGATATTGAAAAACGCAAACTGCATCTTGACGTAAGCGATGATGAGCTGAGCAAACGAAAAGCAAGTTGGACTCCCCCGCCCCCATCAACCGAGCGAGGATATGTAAAATTTTTTCTCGATCATGTTCAACAAGCCAACCTCGGTTGTGATTTGGATATTTTACGGGGAAGTTCAGGCTCGGAAGTGAAAGGCGATTTGCATTAAGCATGAGAGTCTATAAAACCACATCCGGGATTGTTATCGAACAAGAAAATAAATTTTTCCTGCTTAAAGAAGACTGGGATACGTTCATCAATGATGATACCCTGTTTTCACAACTTCAGAAAGTTTCGTCTTCCCAAAAGCCAAACGATCAGGGTGCAGAACTAATTAATAATACCATTCTTCCACCTGTATGCAATCAGGAGTTATGGGCCTGCGGAGTAACTTATCTTCGAAGCAAAGTTGGCAGGCAGGAAGAATCCAAAACTTCAGGTGGTGGAGATTTTTATGCCCGGGTATACGAAGCTGAAAGACCAGAAGTTTTTTTCAAAGCAACCGCTCATCGGGTGGTTGGCCATAGGGCACAAGTTCGAATCCGAAAAGATTCAACCTGGGATGTACCCGAGCCGGAATTAACACTTATGGTAACATCCTCCGGAAAAATTATCGGGTACACCATCGGCAACGATATGAGCAGCCGGAGTATTGAAGGTGAAAACCCGCTATATCTTCCCCAGGCAAAAACGTATGATGGTTGTGCAGCCATTGGCCCCTGTATTTACGTTACCGATAACCCGGTTGATCCATCCACAACAATCAAACTATACATCCTCCGAAACAGTAAGACAGTTTTTACTGATTCGATTTCGATCAGTCAGATGAAGCGATCACCTGAGGAATTGGTGTCCTTTGTTTATCGCGAATGCTCCTTTCCACACGGCTGCCTGATCATGACCGGAACCGGCATTGTTCCGCCTAACGATTTCACCTTGAAATCGGGTGATGTAATCCAAATAACAATTGATAAAATCGGAACGCTTCGTAACACGGTAAATTGATATGCCTTTAGTAATCATCGCTTTTGGGGTTGCACTCCAGGTATACCTTACCTACAAAAGGATCAGTCCGTTTTTATCCTTGCTTATCGTGGCCATTATTGTTGGACTTCTCTTAGGCATGAAACCTGCCGACCTTGTTGTCTCCATCGAAAAAGGAGTTGGCAGTACGCTTGGAGGATTGGCGCTGATAATATGTTTAGGTGCGATCCTGGGAAAACTACTTGAATTAAGTGGTGCGATCGGGCAAATTACATCAAGTTTAATCCGGAGGTTTGGCGAGCGCCATGTGCAATGGGCTGTATTACTTACCGGCTTCCTGGTTGGCTTGCCGTTGTACTATAATGCCGGGTTTGTTATTCTGGTGCCGCTTGTATTTTCGGTTGCGCGTAAAACCGGAATGCCGTTATTGTACATTGCTATTCCCACTGCAGCATCCTTATCCGCTACACATTGTTTCCTTCCACCTCACCCGGGGCCGGTGGTGTTGGTGAATGCCTTTGACGCTGACCTCGGCCTAACCCTGGTTTACGGTTTAATCCTGGTCATCCCTATCGTAATCGTTGCAGGTCCGTTTTTAGGAAGGATGCTGAAAAACATAGGTGTAGAATCTGAAGCAGACGTACCAAAGCCTTTGGAAAAAACTACTTCACCCCCATCGGTATTTCTAAGTTTCGTGATCGCCATGATGCCGGTGTTGTTGATTTCACTGGCCGTACTTCTTCGCACGATTTATCCGGCAGCCAGTGATTTTAAAAACATTATATTGTTTCTAGGCGATCCGAACATTGCCTTGTTGATTTCCGTATTGCTGGCGGTTTATTTCTTCGGCACAAAAAGAGGTATCGGCATGCAGACCATCATGAAATGGTTGAGTGATGGCATTTCCGGAATCGCCATGATTCTGCTGATCATTACTGCGGGTGGTGTATTGAAGGAAGTACTGATCGATAGCGGCACGGGGAAATACATTACCGCGTTCAGCAGCCAGTGGCAGGTCAACCCGATTTTATTTGCCTGGATCATCACTGCTCTCCTCCGTGTTTCCCTCGGGTCAGCTACAATTGCCGGGCTTACGGCAGCGGGAATCGTTTCACCCTTAGTAGTAAGCGGACAGGTTTCACCGGAATTAATGGTACTTGCGGTTGGTGCAGGCAGTGTATTTTGTTCACACATCAACGATACCGGCTTCTGGATGTTTAAAGAGTTCTTTAATCTCTCCTTAAAGCAAACCTTTCTATCGTGGACCGTTATGGAAACTTTGATGTCGGTACTCGGTTTACTTGGCGTTTTGATACTTCAATATTTTGTTTAATAAATTGGCAATCATTATGAAGCGTACATCAAAAAAATCCAGGCGGAAATTCATCTACAGCCTCGGACTCACGACATTGGGTTTAACAACATTATCTTCAGGTTACGGCTGTACGGGTAATCCGAAAACACAAACCCAAACCTCAAGCATCAGCAACCCGGATAAAAAAGTCGGAATTGCCCTGGTTGGCTTGGGCTCTTATGCCACAGGACAACTTGCTCCCGCTTTACAGCAAACGGAGCATTGCTACCTGGCGGGTATCGTAACGGGTACCCCATCTAAAATTCCAGCATGGAAAGAGAAGTACAATATTCCGGATCAAAACATTTACAACTACGAAAACTTCGACAGCATAAAAGACAATCCGGATACAGACATTGTTTATGTAGTACTCCCTAATGCCATGCATGCAGAATACACCATTCGGGCTGCACAAGCCGGCAAGCATGTTATCTGTGAGAAACCAATGGCTATTACCGTTGAAGACTGCGATCGAATGATTGAAGCTTGTAAACAAGCCGGTAAAATGCTTTCGATCGGTTACCGGTTGCACTTTGAACCCTATAACCAGGAGATGATCAAACTTGCAAAAGAAAAGACATTTGGCGACTTAACCGGCATGTCGGCTGCTTTCGGATTTCGGGCTTCATCCGGAACCTGGCGGTTGAACAAAACGCTGGCCGGGGGCGGTCCCCTGATGGATGTCGGCATTTATTGTATCCAGGGCTTCTGCTATGTTAGCGGCATGGAGCCTGTAGCCGTTACCGCACAGGAAGGCCGAAAGACGGATCCAGAAAAATTTAAGGAAGTTGAAGAATCGCTGACCTGGGAGTTTGAAATGCCCAACGGCATCCGCGCCAAAGGCATGAGCAGCTATTCTGAGAATGTGAACTTCCTGCGGGCCGAAGCTGAACGCGGTTGGTTCCAACTTTCGCCTGCTTACAGTTATGGTGGACTCAGGGGTGAAACCGCGGCAGGCAAAATGGATTTTCCGCAGGTAAATCAACAAGCCCTGCAAATGGATGACTTTGCATTGGCGATTAAAAACAACCGACCTTCTCCGGTACCGGGTGAAATGGGAAGAAGAGATGTAAAACTTTTACAGGCTATCTATGAAGCCATGCGCACCGGGAAACGAATTGAGTTAAATTGAAAAATAACTTACTACGGATTGTCTATTGTTCTGATTTCAAACCAATCGAAATAGGCTTTGTTGCTTGATTCGTTTCCCAATGAAGTTGCATACAGGGCATACATGCACCCAACAAATCCACCGGCTCCACGGGTGCTGAGAAACCGTGTATAACCTCGTTCAGCAGGCAGTGTATTTTGTTCACACATTAACGATACCGGCTTCTGGATGTTTAAAGAGTTCTTTAATCTCTCCTTAAAACAACCCTTTCTGTCGTTGACCGTTATGGAAACACTGATGTCGGTATTGGGATTGATCGGAGTGTTGATCTTGCAGGCCCTTATCGGATGAGTTCATAACAACAAGGAATTACCACCAATCGAGTGGAATCTTAATGTCGTTCACTGAATCGACAACCAGATCGGGTTTGAACGCAAATTTTTTCAGATCTTCCCTTCGGGTAATTCCAGACAACACCAGGATGGTCCGATAACCCATCTGCACTCCGCCTTGAATGTCGGTAGCCATCGTATCGCCAATGATTGTGGTATCAGCCGTTTCCAGCTCAATTGCCTTGCGTGCCGAGCGCATCATTACAGGACTTGGCTTGCCTGTTACAAATGCCTTTATTCCAGACGCTTCTTCAATCATTGCAGTAGTTGCTGCAATTCCAAGGTTGGCCCATCCCATCTTCTTAGGCGAAGGATCGCGGTTTGTGGTGATGAATTTTGCCCCGGCAAGGATCATATCCACTGCGCGCTGAACCATCTCAAGCGTAAAATTTCTTCCCTCCCCCAGCACCACAAAATCCGGATCGGTATCCACAAGGATAATCCCGTTCTCATGGAGGCTGGTGAGCAATCCGCCTTCACCCAACACATAGGCAGTCCCTTTGGGGATTTGGTGGGCAAGAAAAGTTCCGGTTGCCATTGCACTGGTGTAGATATGCTCAACAGTCACTTCGATACCTAGCTTCTTCAATTTCCTAACTACCTCTAACCGAGTTCGCTGACTGTTGTTGGTCATGAACATAAATGGGATGCGCGCGCTTACAAGGTTATTGATAAACTCATCTGCACCAGGGATGAGCGTATCGCCACCGTAGATTACACCATCCATATCAATCAATAAACCCTTTGCCATCGAGAGGTGCTATTTACATTTGCAATAAACAATCTTACGAACATAAAATTTATCCACGAAGACTTTGACTAAAGGAATTACTGCAATCGATTTAAGGAATCCCAAAGTCTGATCCAAACATAGTACGTCTCAACTTCAACCAACGAATTATGATACAAATGACCATTACCCAGCAACACCAAATGGAGAGAAATACAAGAAAATAGTCACAATTATCACCACCACAATTAATGACAATATAACATCCGTCCGGGTCCACGTAGAACGTGATTTGGCACGGTCTTCAGCTACCGTGGTGGCGAACGTCAATCCGTTAATCTGCTCTTCGGATGGCTTTTCGGTTAGTAAACTCACTCCAACCAATACCACAACCGAAAAGACAAACAAAGCAATACAGAAGTACAGGAAGTTCAGGTTTGCGAACTCATATAAAAATCCGGAAAGCGAACCTTTATTCAATTCAAGGAAAATACGGAGTGCACCAATGATCGCCCCGCCAACCAACACCGTCATGGCGCCTTTCGAATTGATTCGCTTATAAAACAAGCCCAGTATAAACACCGATGCGATGGGTGGCGCTAAATACGATTGAACACTTTGCAAATACTGATACAAAACACCCGATATACCACTCATTACTGGTATCCATAGAATCCCTAATATCACCACAACCCCGGTGGCGATACGCCCCACGAATACCAACTGCTTTTCGGAAGTTTCCGGTTTAACCTTTTTATAAATATCCATAGTGAAGAGCGTGGAGCACGAATTGAATACAGAAGCGAGTGAACTCATTAAGGCCGCCAGCAAACCTCCGGCTATCAAGCCTTTTAGTCCGGTTGGTAAAAGTGTTTTCACTAATGTAGGGAAGGCGCTGTCGGCACTGGTGAGTTCAATTTTTCCCTGAGCGGCTAATGCTGTTGCAATTAATCCGGGGATCAGGAAAATGAAAAACGGAAATAATTTCAGGTAGGCCGCGAAAATCGTTCCGCGCCTTGCTTCCGTTTCATTTCTTGCTGTCAGGCAACGTTGTACAATGTACTGATCGGTACACCAATACCACACCCCAACAATAGGCGAAGCAAACAAAATTCCGGCCCACGGAAAATCGGGATGGCTGAGGGGTGGAAACATATTCAGTTTCTCCTTGGGTGCTGAAGCGATCATCGCGTCCCATCCGCCTAATTCCGAGAGACCAATTAACGTGAGTATCAATGACCCTATAATCAATAACACTGCTTGTAGTGCTTCCGTATACACTACGGCACGCATGCCACCCAGCACGGTATAAATTCCGGTAAGAATAACCAGCACAAAAGCGCTGGTCCAGAAATCAAAACCCATGAACGTGGCAATCACCACGGCCCCTGCGTACACCGTTACGGAAACTTTGGTAAGAACATAGCTGAGCAGCGACACCACCGACAAAAACCAACGGGCCGATGAATTATACCTGCGTTCCAGAAATTCGGGCATAGTAAACACACCACTACGGATGTAGAAAGGTATAAACACCCAACCCAGCAACAGTACAATCCACGAGTGCAATTCATAATGCCCCATTACCAATCCGCTTTCGGCAGCTGTTCCGGATAATCCCACCACGTGTTCACTTCCAACGTTGGAGGCGAGGATGGATGCCCCTACTACAAACCAACCCACATTCCGGCCCGCTAAAAAATATTCCTGTGCGGTGTCTTTTTTTCGTTTCATTGTCCAGGCTGCAATGCCGGCAATAGCCAGGAAGTAGACAAATACCACCACCCAGTCAATCGTAGAAAATAATTCCATGTATAAAATTCAGGTTTGGTTACTTAACGGTAAAGATAGCTTGTGCCGGTTTAGGTGCACCCAGATTTTCACTTCTATTTCCGGGAAGTGAGCCGCCAATGGAAACCCGTACCTTTCCGGATTCGATAACGCTGACACCTTTTTCGTTGACGATGGAATACATGTCGGGGGTAATTGTAAAGGTTAGGGTTTCAGAACGGCCCGGTGCGAGCTTAACGTGCTTGACTCCCCGAAGGGAATGTAACGGTGCCGGAATTTTGGAATCGATGTTGGTGAGGTAAAGCTGAACCACTTCTTCGCTTTCGGTTTTACCGGAATTGGTTACCGTAACCTGCACGCGTACCGATTGATTTTTCTTTATCGTTATGGCCGATAATTTCAGGTCGGAGTATGTGAACATAGTGTAACTCAATCCGAACCCAAACGGATACAAGGGCTCGGCTTCCATGTATCGGTAGGTGCGGCCTTTCATGGAATAGTCTTCATAAAGCGGAAGTTGATCGAGCGATTTCGGAAACGTGATGGGTAATCTTCCCGAGGGTGAAGTTTTTCCGAAAATAATATCCGCAACCGCATTACCACCCTCCTGCCCCGGATACCATACCAACAACACGGCATCGGCCAGTTCGTGTACTTCGGCCAGGTTCATCGGACTGCCTCCGGTTACGATGGCAATAACCGGGTTGGTATGCCCGGCTTTTAATTTCCTTAAATATTCAATCTGATGTTGCGGAAGATTATACTCCAGCCGATCTCCGAAAGTAGGCGATGCAATGGATTCTCCTTCTTCACCTTCCAACAATCCGCTTATTCCCATCACAAAAAATGTAGCATCACTTGTACGGGCATTGCCGGTGGACCAATCTTGTGGGTTGGCGTTCGGCCGGTCGAGCATAATGCCTTGCCGGTATTGCAACTGGCTGCCTGGTTTAATGGCGGCAGCTATGCCTTCGAGTATGGTAACCAGTTCGGGGTTAACACCATAATAATTGCCGAGCAGGATATCCACGTTAGCGGCATGCGGACCGGTGATAAAATATTTATTCAAATCGTTGCGCAAGGGCAATATGCCATTGTTCTTCAGCATAACCACCGACTTCTGTGCAGCTTCACGCGCCAATGCCCGGTGTTTCGGACTATTGATTACATCCGTTAAGATTGCGTTGTAAGGGTTGTTTTCTTTCGGATCGAACAATCCCAGTTTAAACCGTGTACGCAACAAGATGGCAAGCGCTTCATCAATTTCCTTTTCAGTGATGAGTTTCTTTTCCACCGCTTCCACCAGTGCGCCATACTCGTTTCCACAATTCAGGCTCACCCTTTGTTTAACTACCATCGCGGCAGCTTCAGCTTGTGTCTTTACTACATTATGCCCGTTGTAATAATCAGCAACTGCCCAGCAGTCGGTTACAATGTGGCCTTTAAATCCCCATTCTTTCCGAAGAATTTCATTTAACAGGTAATTATTAGAACAACAGGGTTCGCCATTGGTGCGGTTGTAAGCACACATAACGGCTTCAACGTTAGCCTCAACCAGCGCTTTAAATGCGGGAAGGTACGTTTCGTGCAAATCTTTGAGTGATGAAACCGCATTAAATTCATGACGCAATTTTTCGGGGCCACTATGCACAGCAAAGTGTTTAGCACATGCTGCTGTTTTCAGATACTTCGGATCGTTTCCTTGTAAACCATTTACAAAGGCAACACCCAGTCGCGCCATGAGGTAAGGGTCCTCACCGTAGGTTTCCTGACCCCGACCCCACCGGGGATCGCGAAAGATGTTAATGTTGGGTGTCCAGAAGGTAAGTCCTCCGTACTGTTGGTAATAGCCTTTTGAAACCGCAGCATTATACATGGCACGGGCTTCATCGGAGATAGCAGACGACACTCTATATATAAGGTCTTCATCGAATGTTGCTCCTAAGCCAATGGCCTGAGGAAAAACCGTGGCCACCCCACCGCGGCCAACACCATGCAAGGCTTCATTCCACCAGTTGTATTCAGGGATATCGAGCCGGTCGATGGCCGGGCTGGCGTGCATCATCTGGTGCACCTTTTCCTCCAGTGTTAACCGCCCGATCAGGTCGTTTACCCGCACCTCGAGCGGTTTTGAAAGATCTTTGAAAACAGCATCCGGTTGGGCGGAGCTAAATAGAAACTGAAATGTTGCAAAAAGACAAAAAAGGTATTTTTGTTGCATCGCCATCGGGTTTATGTCTTAAAAAAGCTTGTTTTTTGATCATTTTCATAGATTTTCTGTTCCTCTGCCTTTCCAACCATTAAATGAGTAAATAATAAAGATTTATGCAACCGATTGCACGTAAATATTTTTAAAATCCAAATTTTGCCTTATTTGTAGTTAATTTGCAATGTAAGCGATTGAAATGAGTCAACACAAAGACGTCACCATTTACGACATCGCCAAGGCCCTTAATGTTTCGCCTGCCACCGTAAGTAGAGGGTTAAGTGACCATCCAGGCATCAGAAAGGATACCAAACGCAAAATACTGGATACCGCCAAAAAAATGGGGTACCAGTACAACACCTTTGCCAGCAACTTAAGGCGTAAGCGCACCAATACCATTGGCGTAATTGTGCCCCGCCTAAACAGCTACTTCATGTCAACCGTAATTGCCGGTATTGAAAAAGTGGCCAACGAAAACGGCTACAACCTCATCATCGGCCAATCGCTTGAATCGTACAAAAAAGAAATCGCCAGTGTGGACACTATGTACAACAGTCGCATTGACGGACTGCTGGTATCCCTGGCTTCCGACACGCTTGACAGCGATCATTTTGAATCGCTGTTGAAAAAGAAAATCCCGTTGATTTTTTTCGATCGCATCATTGAACACCCAGGTTGTACCAACGTAGTAATCGATAATAAAAAAGCAGGGTATGATGCCACTATACATTTAATCGACCAGGGTTGTAAGCGCATCGTGCACATTGCCGGTAACCTGAACCGCAACGTGTATGCCGATCGCCTGGCCGGCTACAAACAGGCCTTGCTTGAAAAAGGAATTCCGTACGACCCGGCATTGGTCATCAGCAATAACCTCAGCGACCAGGCCGGAGCGGAAGCGGCCCAGCAAATTATGAACCTGCCCATCCGGCCCGATGGAGTGTTTACGGCCAACGACACTTCGGCAGTGGCCTGTATGCGCGAACTGAAACAGGCGGGCATTAACATTCCGCAGGAAATTGCTTTTGTCGGATTCAACAATGATCCGATTTCAAAAGTTATTGAGCCCAACCTGACTACCATACATTATCCTGGCCAGGAAATGGGCGAAGTAGCTACCGCCACCTTAATCAATAAACTGGATGAACGCCAGTCGCCTAACCTCGATACGATTGTACTCCGCCACGAGTTGATTGTCCGTCAATCATCGTTGAAAAAATAATCAGTACAGAATCTCAGCCTATGCGCGTAGCCATCATACAGCTCACCTTTGTTCTTGCAAACCTGCTAATTGTGCGGGCCGAAGATGGGTACAGACTTTGGTTACGGTATGATCAAATCGCTAACCCTGTTTTATTAACCGCGTATAAAAAATCCATCACCGGAATTTTGATGGAGGGCAATTCCCCTACCCTTGCCGTGGCAAAGCAAGAACTCTTTGAAGGGCTATCCGGGTTGTTGGGGAAACCGGTTCCGCAATTGAATTCGATAAAGGCGCACGGTGCGCTGATTGTCGGAACACCTGCGCATTCGGCTCTAATTGCCGGGATGAACCTCGAAAAGTTAAGGGCCATGGGCGATGAAGGGTTTGTTATTATCAGCACAACGCATTCAAAAAAGCGAGCGATTGTCATTGCGGCCAACACCGATATTGGAGTATTGTATGGTGTCTTTCACTTTCTGCGCTTACTACAAACGCACCAGCCGATCGGCTCCCTAGACCTTGTCAGCTCGCCCCGTATAAAACTGCGTGTACTCAACCACTGGGACAACCTCGACCGTACCGTAGAAAGAGGCTATGCCGGAATGTCTATTTGGGACTGGCATAAACTTCCCGATTATATCGACACACGCTATACGGATTATGCCCGTGCCAACGCTTCGATCGGCATCAATGGTACAGCCGTAACAAACGTAAATGCCAATGCCCGAATCCTTACGGCTCATTACCTGGAAAAAGTTGCTGCATTGGCCGATGTGTTCAGGCCTTACGGGATTAAGGTGTACCTCACGGCACGCTTCAGCGCACCGATTGAAATTGGTGGATTAAAAACTGCCGATCCGCTGGACAAGAATGTTCAACAATGGTGGTACGAAAAGGTAAAGGAAATCTATTCTTTCATTCCCGATTTTGGCGGCTTCCTGGTGAAAGCAAACTCCGAAGGTCAGCCGGGCCCGCAAAACTATGGACGAAATCATGTAGATGGCGCCAACATGCTGGCCGATGCCGTAGCACCTTTTAACGGGGTAGTTATGTGGCGTGCTTTTGTGTACGATGATAAAGTGCCTGACGATCGCGCCAAGCAGGCGTATAACGAATTCATTCCTTTTGATGGCCAGTTCAGAAAGAACGTGTTGATCCAGGTTAAAAACGGAGCCATTGATTTCCAACCCCGCGAACCGTTCCATCCCATGTTTGGGGCCATGCCGCAAACTCCGCTGATGATGGAATTTCAAATCACACAAGAATACACCGGCTTCAGCACCCACCTGGTTTACCTTGCCAACCAATTTAAAGAATGTCTCGACTCCGACACGTACGCAAAGGGAAAAGGTTCAACGGTGGCCAAGGTCATTGATGGAACACTGGATAACCACACATTATCAGGCATAGCCGGAGTAGCCAATATCGGTACCGATCGCAACTGGACCGGCCATCATTTTGGTCAGGCCAATTGGTATTCGTTTGGCCGCCTGGCGTGGGATCATCAATTAACCTCCGAACAGATTGCAGACGAATGGCTACGCATGACCTTCACCAATGACCGGTTGTTTGTTGAGCCGGTCAAAACCCTGATGGATCGTTCGTGGGATATTACAGTCAACTACATGACTCCCCTTGGCCTGCACCATATCATGGGTTGGAGTCATCATTACGGACCGGCACCGTGGATTAAAGATAAACACCGGGCCGACTGGACTTCCGTGTACTATCATCAGGCTGGCACGACCGGCATTGGTTTCAATCGAACAGCTACCGGCAGTAATGCAGTTGCGCAATACTTTCCCGGGGCCCGCGATATTTTTGCATCACGCCAAAAATGCCCGGAGAAATTTTTATTGTGGTTTCACCACGTGGGTTGGAACGAAAAAATGAAATCGGGAAGAACACTTTGGGATGAGTTGTGCCATACCTATTACGCGGCTGCCGATTCATCAAAATGGATGCAGCAAACCTGGAACACAATAAAAAGTAAGATTGACGCTGAACGATCGCACCACATCACCATGTTTCTTTCCATACAACAAAAAGAAGCTATATGGTGGCGAAACGCTTGCTTACTTTACTTTCAAACGTTTTCTAACCTTCCTATACCGCAAGGACTTGAAAAACCTGATAAACCATTGTCTTACTTTTTACAAATGGAATTTCCGCATGCGCCCGGTATTCGTCCGCAGTGGTAGTTCCGATAACTGCTTTAAAAAATATGAAAGATAAAACGATAGCAATTGTAACCGGGGGCTCAACCGGACTTGGTTTTGCGATGGCCCGAAAATTTACAGCCAACAATATCTACACCATCATTATCGGTCGTGATCAGGAAAAACTGAATAAAGCCTGTCATGAATTAGGACCAACCTGTGAAGCTATTGCCTTTGACATAAATTACCTTGAAGGAATTCCTGCACTTGTAAAGGACATAATTAAGAAGCATGGGCAAATTGATATACTGGTTAATAATGCCGGCATCAATCAGAAAAAAAATGTACTGGACGTAACCGATGAGGACTTTCAAAAAATCCTTCAGACCAACGTGGTAAGTGTTTTTGCCCTGACGCGCGAAGTGGCCTGTGAAATGGTGAAAAAGAAATCCGGAAGCATTATCAACATCAGTTCAATGGCCGCACAATATGGCTTGCCGGGGGTGATAGCATATTCGGCCTCTAAAACAGCCATTGAAGGAATGACCCGTGCATTAGCCTCTGAGCTTTCCCCGCTTGGTTTGCGGGTGAATTGTATCGCTCCGGGATTTATCGTAACCAATATGTCGACTGCAGCCTTAAATGGTGATCCCGACCGAAAACAAAAAGTGTTGTCACGAACGCCCATGGGCAAACTGGGAAGCCCGGAAGATGTTGCCAATGCTGCTTATTTCCTGGCTTCGGATGAATCTTCATTCATGACCGGGGCAATTGTGCCGGTTGATGGCGGTAATTCGATCGGCTTTTAAGCTGTAGATTGCAGTATGATTTTATTGGAGCAAACCATGCGCTGGTACGGGCCCCATGATCCCGTAAGCCTCAGCGACATCCGGCAAGCCGGATGTACCGGGGTGGTTACCGCGCTGCATCACATCCCGGTAGGCGATGTATGGACCATCGAAGAAATCAACAAACGGAAGAATCTCATTGAAGATGCCGGAATGACGTGGACGGTAATTGAAAGCTTGCCCGTACACGAAGACATCAAAAAACAAACTGGTAATTACCAGCAGTACATTGAAAATTATAAAACAAGTTTAAGAAACGCTGCCCAATGCGGTCTTAAAGTTATTACCTACAACTTTATGCCGGTCCTGGATTGGCTTCGAACCGATATCGCCTACACCCTACCCAACGGCAGCAAGGCCTTGTACTTTGAGCGATCTGCCTTCATTGCCTTTGATTTGTTTTTGCTTAAGCGCCCGGGTGCAGAAAAAGATTACACACCCGAAGAAATCCGGAAGGCTACCGCGCGCATGGAAACCATGACGGCCGATGAAAAGGAAACCCTTTTCAGAAACACCATGCTGGGACTGCCCGGAAGCGATGAAAGCTTTACACCCGAACAAGTATTGTCGGCTTTGGAGCATTATAAAAACATAGATGCGGCCAAACTAAAACAACACCTGTTCTACTTCCTTCAACAGGTTGCGCCCGTAGCAGAAGAACACGGTATAAAACTTGCCATCCATCCGGATGATCCGCCCTACTCCGTGTTAGGATTACCTCGTGTGGTGAGCACCGAACAGGATGCCCGTGAATTACTGGAAGCTGCTCCATTAAAAGCCAACGGGTTGTGCTTCTGCACCGGATCGTTTGGCGCCCGCCCAGATAACGACCTGGTTGGAATGCTGCGCAGATTTGGAGACCGGGTTCACTTTCTTCACCTGCGCAATACCAAACGCGATGCCGAAGGAAACTTCTTTGAAGCCAACCACCTGGAAGGCGATACCAACATGGTGGCCGTGATGAAGGAAATTATTTTGTTGATGAACCGCACCGGTCATTCCATTCCCATGCGCCCCGACCATGGCCACCAGATGCTGGACGACCTGAAGAAACAAACCTACCCCGGCTACTCGGCCATTGGCCGGCTAAAAGGGCTTGCTGAACTGCGCGGCCTCGAACTGGGACTTGCTGCAAATGGCGGGCGACACAGTCTGAACATTGAATCCACCTGGTGACAGAACAATGAAATTTGGAGTGAAGCGGTTTTTTTTAAATTTGTGAAGACGAATCGTTCTTGATAAACTATGAACAACACAAACGCACACGATGAACGGATTGCCAAGATGACCTTTGCATCGGTCTATCCCCATTACGTTACCAAAGTGGAAAAGAAAGGTAGAACGAAAGAAGAATTACACCAGGTTATAACTTGGTTAACCGGTTTCAACAACAAGCAGTTGCAAAAACTAATTACAGACAAGGCTACCTTTGAGGAATTTTTTCAAAACGCCACCTTAAATCCAAATGCGCACCTCATTACCGGGGTGATTTGCGGGTACCGTATAGAAGAAATCAAAAACCCGTTAACTCAAAAAGTGCGTTACCTCGATAAACTGGTAGATGAGCTGGCCAAAGGCCGGAAAATGGAGAAGATTTTACGCTGAGGTGGCATGCCAGGCGTCAGACACCTCCGAGGTGTCTGACGCCTGATAAAAACCAAATCCCAATGAATAAGGAAATTAAATCGTACAACAACAAACAACAAGCTTCCGATAAAGCCATCTATGAAGTATTGGCTACCACCATCGACAAGGTTTTACCAGAAGCCGAAAACAAAATCTGGCATGCGCACCCGGTATGGTTTCTGGATGACAACCCCGTTGTCGGGTACAGCAAACTGAAAGACTGCATCCGCCTTATGTTTTGGAGCGGTGCCGATTTCGATGAGCCGAAACTTGAACCCGGCACCGGTAAATTCAAGGATGCCGCTATCCGGTACACTTCCGTTGACGAGGTGAAGGTGCGTGACGTAACCCGTTGGGTCAAAAAATCGCGCGAAATTCAGTGGGACTATAAAAATATTGTGAAGCGAAAGGGCAAACTTGTACCGTTAAAAGGCATAGGCATCAGACACCTCCGAAGTGTCTGATGCCTAAAGCGCTTCAACTATTATAACTATAACTATATTTGGTTAACCAGGTAATCCCCCGTATCCCTAAAACCATCTCATTATGCTCCTCGCCACATTCATGTTAGCTCTCCGAAATTTTTTCAGAAACCTTTCCTTTTCCCTGATTACCCTGATTGGATTGGTGGTTGGCTTGACCACGGCCATGCTTACCTTTTTATGGGTAGACTACGAGATTACCTTTAACAGAAGTCAACCCGACCATGAGCGCGTGTATGCCCTATTGGGAAATGAACAAGCCGGGGATGAAATTATAACTGGCGATGAGGTTCCGCTTTCATTGGATTTTCTCCTTGCGGAAATCCCGGAGGTTGAATCGGCAACCCGAATCGACAATTCGATTGTTAAGCTTTCGCATGCTGAAAAGTC
>CAZOYJ010000051.1:0-18958 GCA_964583905.1 uncultured Roseivirgaceae bacterium | reverse complement strand
GAGAATAATTCCGCGCACCCCGGCATTCCCGCCAATGTAGATAAACCCAACGGTGTTGAGGTTGTTGTATGCCGGTAAGGAAAGGTTAATGACGATTGGTTCAAAAAAAGCAATGGGTATGGGGTCGTCTGTTAAATCCGGTGAACAGGACAGAACCATCACCAGAAAAAAAGCCCAATAGGCAGACGGAGCTTTAGTCGGGTTGATAATCATAAAATCCCTTGCCGCTTTTTCTTCCATGGTGTCCCGCATCAACTTTTTGTTGCTGAATCCGGCTGGGTCTGAATTTCGGATTTTGGTAAAAGGAATGGTATAGGGAATTGGTCACCGAAAAGTTGGTATCCACACCAATCAGGTCCATTAATTCAAAGGGCCCCATTTTAAAACCAGACGACCGCATTAAAGCATCAATCGTTTTTACATCCGCAACATCTTCTTCCAGTAGTTTAAGCGCTTCCACATAAAAATGCCGCGCTACCCGGTTAACGATAAAACCGGGTGAATCTTTTACCAGTACCGGCACTTTTCCCAGTTTTTCAGAAAAAGCCTTTAAAACCTCTATCGTTTCAGCGGCTGTCCCCACCCCGCTGATGATTTCCACCAGTTTCATGATGTGTGCCGGGTTGAA
Organism: uncultured Roseivirgaceae bacterium; assembly: GCA_964583905.1. GTDB lineage: Bacteria > Bacteroidota > Bacteroidia > Cytophagales > Cyclobacteriaceae > UBA2336. The sequence goes on along the minus strand of CAZOYJ010000051.1, from coordinate 18,330 downwards.
GAAATGCAGTCCGGCAAAACGCGAAGGGTTATTTAAAACCGAGGCGATTTGAGTAACCGGTATTGATGATGTGTTGGTCGTCAGTATACTCTGCGCATCGTTCACTTTTTCAATCGTGGTGAACAATTCCTTCTTCACGTCAAGTTTTTCAACAGCGGCTTCAATAATCAGGTCGGCCTTGAGTTGGTGAAGATCGGTTTTCGGTTTTATCCGGTTTAGAGTTTGCTGTTTGGCTTCTTCGTTTAGTTTTCCTTTTGTTACGGATGTGTGTAATGATTTTTCAATCAGGCTGATGCCCTTGTTGATGATGTCGGTATTCAGATCATAGACCAATACCTCGTATCCGGCTAATGCACACACTTGTGCAATGCCTTGTCCCATGGTGCCGGCACCAACAATTCCAATACGATTGATTACCGGTGTACCCATCGGTTATTGGATGACGGTATGAAACTGTTTGAGAAAGCGAATATCATTTTCAGAATACAAGCGCAAATCGTTTACCTGGTAGCGTAGCATGGTTACCCGTTCAATGCCCATACCGAAGGCAAAGCCGGTAAATTCTTCGGGGTCGATGCCGCAATTCTTCAGTACATTAGGATGCACCATACCCGAACCGGCAATTTCAACCCAGCCGGTATGCTTACAGATGTTGCACCCTGATCCTTTGCAAATTAAACACGAGATGTCAATTTCTGCGCTGGGTTCGGTGAAGGGAAAAAAGGAAGGACGAAAGCGGATTTGAATATCCTTTCCGTACATCTCTTTGGCGAAATGATACAAGGTTTGTTTTAAATCGGCAAACCCAACATTACGATCAACATACAAGCCTTCCACCTGGTGGAAGAAGCAGTGCGCACGAGCCGAAATGGCTTCATTACGGTACACCCTTCCCGGCATGATGGCGCGAATCGGGGGTTTCTGTTCGTTCATTAACCGGATTTGCACATTCGAGGTGTGCGTACGCAACAACACATCCGGATTTTTTTCAATAAAAAATGTATCCTGCATTTCGCGGGCCGGGTGGTTTTCCGGAAAATTCAGGGCTGAGAAATTATGCCAATCGTCTTCAATCTCCGGCCCATCAGCTACATTAAATCCAAGTCGTTCAAAAATTTCGATGATGCGGTTACGCGTTAGCGTTAACGGATGTTGGTTGCCGGTTTTATTCGGCACGGGCGGAAGGGTTAAATCCAGGTCGAAGGAAGTGGAGGCAGTGCGCTCCAATCCTTCCGTAAGCGCGGCCAGTTTATTTTCCGCTGCTTGTTTCAGTTCATTCAAAATTTTGCCAACCTGCTTTTTTTCTTCGGGGGGCATTTTTTTCAGGGCATCAAACAATTCGCTGATCACCCCCTTTTTACTGGTGTACTTCAGCCGAAAATTCTCCACGCCTTGTTTATCGGTGGCGGTGTAAGCGGCTACTTCCTGCAACAGTTCTTTAATACGAGCTTCCATAGGTATTCAACGACCGTAAAATTACACTTTTATCGGGCATCTACTCAGGAATTTCATTCTTGGGATGTCGACTTTCGTGCCGCTTGATTAGCCGGTCGAGCAGCAGACAAAGCAGCGTGCCAAGCGTTATAACTCCAATCACCTGGTAATGGTCGGCCACGGGTCCAATGGTTAGGGCCAACGCGATAAACAGGAGTTGTGTGGCGCCCAGGATGAGGGTTGCTGAACTGTGCGACAACCCCAGGAGGATCAGGTTATGGTGAATGTGATTTTTATCGGCCACGAACGGTGATTGTTTATGCAACAGCCGCACCACAAAAACCCGAAAGGTATCGGCTAATGGAATGATCAGAATACAAAGGGCAGACGCCACTGAACCGGTGAACCGGTAGGCATGGGTGTGGGGTAAGTGGTAATTGTAATCAATGAAGTGAATGATGACAATGGACAGCATCATGCCCACCACCATGGCGCCCGTATCGCCCATAAAAACCTTTGAAGGCTCCCAGTTAAAAATCAGAAAGGCAATTAATGCGCCTAACATCGCGAAAGCGAAAACAGAAAACACCAGGTCACCGGCCAGGTAAAACCAAATGCCCAGGGTTAGCATGGCTATGCTGCCGATGGTGCCGGCAAGCCCATCCAAGCCGTCAATCAGGTTGTAGGAGTTGGTGATTACTATGATGGTAAAAATGGTGATGGCATAACTAAACCACACCGGAATATCATCGATACCCCCCAGTCCGTAAAAAGATTTCAACCGCAAATCGTAAATCGCTATGAGCACAAAGGCCGCAATGGCCTGCCCCATGATTTTGGAGTAGGGTGAAATCGGCACCAGGTCATCGCGCACACCAATCAGAAAAATCATAATCAGCGAAATCAGAAGAATGCGCACCTCTTTCCACAACTCAACATCAATCCAGATTAAGGAAGCGAATAGAAATCCCATGAATATGGCAATGCCCCCCATGGAGGGAGTGATTTTCTTATGGACTTTGCGAAGCCCGGGCATGTCGACAATATTTTTTTTCAGCGAATATTTGATAATCACCGGCAGGATCAGAAAACAGATCGCGAAAGAAGTTAAGGCAGCTCCGGATAATACCAGCATAGGTTGAGGGTGGGCATAAAATTACGGATTAAGAAGCGTACCTGTTCTGAAATATTGCTGTATTGTCTGACCAATAAAATCGATCTGTTCTTCCGTTAATTCCGGGTAAACCGGAAGCGAAAGAACCTGGTTCTGAAGTTCGGCCGTTACCGGAAAGTCGGTTTCGGTATGGTGAAGATGCCGGTAGGCTTCTGTAAACGGAATGCCCTTCGGATAGTGGATCAGGGTTTCGATGCCGTGTGAAGTAAGGTATTTTTTCAGCGAATCGCGAAAAGCGGTTTGAATGCAGTAAATGTGAAACGTGTGTTCCGAATTGTCCCGTTCGTGCGGCAAAATAACTTGTTCCAGGTTGCCAAGTTGTTTCGTGTAGCGCTTCGCAATTTCCCTTCTGCGGATATTCCAGTTTTTCAGGTGGTTCAGTTTAACGCTTAGCACTGCTGCCTGCAGAGTATCCAGGCGACTGTTGGTTCCTTCCAGGAGATGGTCGTCTTTATACAACGCGCCATGATTGGCGATACGTCTCATTTTTTCCGCCAGAACGGAATCATTTGTCAGGATGCAGCCGGCATCGCCATACGCGCCCAGGTTTTTTGTCGGGTAAAAACTAAAGGCAGCAGCAACTCCGAACGTACCGGTTAGTTGATGGTTGATGTTGGTAAGATGAGCCTGCGCGCAATCTTCAACCAGGAATACATTATGTTCCCGGCAAATTTCTTTTAGCGTGATAACATCGGCCGCCTGGCCAAACAAATGCACGGCTATGATGGCTTTTGTTTGCGGAGTTATTTTTTTAAGTACTTCGTCCGGATCCAGTGTGAAATAGTGCGGCTCAACATCACAGAATACCGGCCTTGCACCTGTAAGGCTGATTGCCTCGGAGGGAGCCATTACACCAAACGCAGGGGTAATCACTTCATCGCCCGGTTCTATGTTCAAGGCTTTCAACGTAATGAACAAAGCATCCGTTCCGTTGCCTGTGCTGATGCAGTGATTGGCAGGATGCATCGCTGCAAAAGCGGATTCAAATTTTCTTACCGCATCGCCACCAATAAATTGCGCACTTTGGATTACATCCTGAAGGGCATGACCCAGCTCTTGCTGAAGCAAGTCATATTGCGCTTTTAAATTAACAAAGGGAACGTGCACAAGTGTAAGGTTATTCCGAAGTCCCGGATTTTAGTCCGGGTGAATTTTATTTTTTTGATATGGCTTGTTCCCAGGCCCAGGCATGTTTCAAGGCATCCTCCATCGAAAATTTTGTCTTCCAGTTCAATGCCTGGTTTACCCGAGCCGGATCGGCATACACTTTTTCAACATCCCCCGGCCTTCTTGGCCCGATAACAAAAGGTAGTTTTGCGCCAGTTGCTCGGATAAAGGTGTTAACCAGCTCCAGTACCGAAGCGCCTTTGCCGGTGCCCACGTTAAACGCATCGTACAACTTCTTGCCTTTATCTTTCTGTAGGTACTGTAAAGCTTTTACATGAACCTGGGCAAGGTCGACTACATGAATAAAATCGCGAATACACGAGCCGTCAGGCGTATTGTAATCGTTGCCGAACACGGTAAGTTTTTTCCGAAGTCCGATGGCGGTTTGGGTAATGAACGGCACCAGATTATTGGGCGTGCCGATGGGCAATTCACCCAGGAGTGCGCTAGGGTGTGCACCGATGGGATTGAAGTACCGGAGCGAAATAATGCGGAAGCCGGTTGGGTACACATCTTCCAGAATCCGTTCGCAAATTTGTTTGGTTGCGCCATAAGGCGATTCGGCCCGCCTGAACGGTGCGGTTTCGTCTACCGGAATTTTATCGGGCTGACCATATACCGTACACGAGGAGGAGAAAATCATATCGGCAACCTGGTTGTCGCGCATGGCCTCCAGCAAACTCATTAATGATCCTACGTTGTTTTGATGATACTCCAGCGGTTTTTGCACCGACTCACCCACCGATTTAAAAGCCGCGAAGTGCATAACGCATTCAATAGGCCCCTGGGTTTTAAAAATAAAATTCAAAAGTGCTTTGTCGCGGCAATCGCCCCGGTGAAAATTAGGCGCTACCCCGGTTAATTTTTGGATACCTTCCAGAAGGGTAGTGTCACTGGCCGAAAGATTGTCAACAATAACCGGTTCATAACCCGCCTCCATCAACTCCACTACCGTGTGCGCACCAATGTAGCCGGCACCACCTGTAACAAGAATCTTTTTAGCGCCTTTCATACTTCAATGTTAGTAAGAATTTTGCGGATGCACGAAGGTTATAACCGGGAGGTTGCGAAGCCTTTTTTAAGAAATCCTTTTACATCGTAGATCACGGTTTGATCGTGCTTAATGGAGTTCCAATCCAGTGTTTTAAATGCTTCGTGCCCAACGGCCAACACGATGGCATCGTATTTTTTTTCCAGTTCAGGTGTAAGCGAGAGACTGTATTCGTGCTGTACTTCTTTATTATCCGCTTGTGGATCGTAGATATCTACCTGAGTGCCGTAATTTTTCAACTCATGGATTACATCTACCACTTTGCTGTTGCGGATGTCGGGACAATTTTCCTTGAAGGTGATGCCCAGGATTAGCACCTTGCTGTTGTAAACCGGCAATTGATTTTTCGCGATCAGTTTGATAACGTTGGAAGCGATATGCGCGCCCATGTTGTCGTTGATTCTCCTGCCGGCCAGGATTACTTCCGGATGATACCCGAGGCTTTCGGCCTTGTAGGTCAGGTAGTACGGATCGACACCAATGCAATGCCCGCCAACTAATCCGGGTTTGAACGGCAGAAAATTCCACTTGGTAGCAGCGGCTTCCAGCACTTCGTGTGTGTCGATACCCATCTTATCAAAAATCAACGCGAGTTCATTGACAAAGGCAATGTTGATATCGCGCTGCGCGTTTTCGATAACTTTGGCGGCCTCGGCAACCCGGATCGAGGAGGCCCTGTACGTGCCTGCGGTGATTATTTTTTTATACAGCTGATCTACTTTTTCGGCTACTTCGGGGGTGCTGCCGCTGGTAACTTTTCGGATGGTTGTAACGCGGTGTTGTTTATCGCCCGGGTTGATTCGTTCGGGGGAGTACCCGCAGTAAAAATCAACGTTGTATTTCAGGCCGCTTATTTGTTCAATGATGGGTACGCAATCTTCTTCGGTACACCCCGGATAAACCGTGGATTCAAAAATTACGATGTCGCCTTTCTTGATCACCGAGCCAACGGTTTTACTGGCGGCTTGCAGCGGGCGAAGATCGGGTTTCCGGTATTCGTCTACTGGTGTAGGCACCGTTACGATGAAATAGTTCACCGCTTTCAGGTCGGCCGGATGGTTGGAGAAGGATAGTCTGGCAGCCGCTTTCAATTCTTCGGCTTCAACTTCGCGGGTGCGATCGAAACCTTTTGTTAATTCGGTTATTCGTTCGCTGCTAATATCAAAGCCGACTACGTCCGTCACTTTGCCGAACTCTACGGCCAGGGGGAGCCCCACGTAACCTAATCCAATGATTCCGATCTTATCCATTTTTTATTTGATAGTATTCCAAATACCAGTCAACAAACTTCCCGATTCCTTCTTCAATGGTGGTATCGGGTTTAAAGCCAACCTCGTGTATCAGGTCGTCCACATCGGCATAGGTGGCCGGCACATCGCCATCCTGAATCGGCATGAAATTCTTCACTGCTTTTTTTCCAAGTTTGTTTTCCAGGATGGTGATGAACTCCAGCAATTCAACCGGCTTGTTGTTTCCAATGTTGTACAACTTGTACGGGGCAAAGCTGGTGGCCGGATCGGGCTGATCGCCTTTCCAGGTCGCATCCGGTTTCGGAATGACAGGCAGCAAGCGCACCACACCTTCAACAATATCATCCACATAAGTGAAATCGCGTTTCATCTTTCCATGGTTGTATACCTCAATGGGTTTGCCCGCCAAAATATTTTTTGTGAAAATAAACAGTGCCATATCGGGCCGGCCATAGGGTCCGTAAACAGTGAAAAAGCGTAAGCCTGTGGTGGGCAATTGGTATAATGCTGAATACGTATGTGCCATCAACTCATTTGATTTTTTGGAGGCTGCATACAGCGATATCGGATGATCAACATTGTGATGGACTGAAAACGGCATTTTTGTATTGGCGCCATAGACTGAACTGGAAGACGCATACACCAGGTGTTTAACGTTGAAGTGCCGGCAGCCTTCCAGGATGTTCAGAAATCCGTGCATATTGCTTTCGAGGTAGGCATAGGGATTAATCAACGAGTACCGCACACCCGCCTGGGCGGCCAGGTTTACCACATAATCAAAACCGGTTTCTTCAAAAAGTTTATCGATTGATTTTTTGTCGGTAATATCCATCTGCCGGAAGGCAAACCCGGGAAGTGCTTCAAGCAAGGTAAGCCGGCTGGTTTTCAGCCCAACATCATAATAATCGTTCAGGTTGTCGATGCCGGTAACGGCATAGCCTTTTGCACACAATTGCCGGCAAAGGTGGTAACCGATAAACCCGGCTGCCCCGGTAACTAAAACGTTATGCTGATCGCTCATTATTCTTTAAAAAGTGAGCAAAACTAAGCAATTATTTATACCCTGCCGCTAAACAGAAGTTGATTTGGAGCGGGAAAGGAAAAGCCATAAGATTGTTGTCGGAAGATGAACAGATCGGTTATTCTTGAACTTATCCGAAAGGAGTTCATACTTGAACTCAGGCGCAAATCGGTTATTGCCGGGCTTGGATTATACCTGTTCAGCCTCATTTTTATCTGTTACCTCACCTTCAATTTAAAACAAAACACTATTAGCCCGCTAACGTGGGCGGCATTGTTCTGGCTTACCATTCTTTTTTCGGTAGTGAACAGCGTGGCTAAAAGTTTTATCGGTGAAAAAAGAGGCGTGTTTATTTATCTGTATACCGTGGCCAGTCCGCAGCAGATTATTATTTCCAAGGTTGTGTATAACACACTTTTATGCTGGGTGATTTCGCTGGTCGGGTACGGATTGTTTTCGATATTCATCTTTAACCCCATCCAGGATCAGTTGATTTTTTTTACGGTGCTCTTTCTGGCTTCATTGGGTTTCTCCGCCTCGCTCAGTTTGATTTCGGGCATTGCGGCAAAGGCCAACAACAGCAATGTACTGATGGCCGTGTTAAGTTTTCCGGTGGTGATATCCATTTTACTGATGGCCGTGCGGGCTACTAAGAATGCATTGGATGGAATTGACCGTGCGGCCAGCACCGATGAATTGTTAAACCTGCTGGCAATTAATTGCATTGCCGGTGCACTCGGATATGTGCTGTTCCCGTATATTTGGCGAAGTTAAACCAGTAATCAGTAGGCAGTAGGCAATAGGCATTAGGCAAGTGAGTGGTGAATTGCCTACTGCAGACTGCCTACTGCCGACTTCTATCTCTATGAAAGGTTGGTTAAAAATCATAGCTGTTGTTTTATTGCTTTATGTCCACACCGCGGGCCTTCTCATGGGCGTACCGCGTCTGGCTATTTTAAATGAAACGATCCGCGCTTTGTATTTTCACGTGCCCATGTGGTTTGGTATGGTGTTGTTGTATTTGATGTCGGTGTATCATGCTGTGCGTTACCTTCGCAATCCAGCGCATGAAGCCGATGTTAAATCCGTATCGTATGCGCATGTGGGTACGGTTTTTGGAATTCTGGGCATCGTTACGGGCATGTTGTGGGCCAATTATACCTGGGGTTCGCCCTGGCATGGCGATCCGAAACAAAACGGAGCGGCCATCGCCTTGCTGGTTTACCTGGCGTATTTTGTGTTGCGTGGATCCCTGGATAACGAAGAGCAACGCGCGCGCCTGAGTGCGGTGTACAACATTTTTGCGTTTGCCGCGATGGTGCCGTTGATCTTCATCATTCCACGCCTCACCGACAGCATGCATCCCGGCAGTGGGGGCAATCCGGGCTTTAATGCTTACGACCTCGACAGCCGGATGAGGCTGGTGTTTTATCCAGCTGTTATTGCTTGGTTTTTAATTGGGTTTTGGATTGTGTCCTTAAAGGTTAGGTTAAACCGGATACACGATAGAGTGGATTCGGAATGATCCTCAAAATCAAGCCATGCAACCTTTTTAGATCGTTGCCATGTTGTAGAATAGAATCCTTAAAAAATAACGCTGATGAGCAACACTATAACACTTAAAGTAAAAGACAAAGCGAAATTTAATCGTCTACTCTCCTTGATTAACGATCTGGACTATGTTGAAGTGGTTAAGAAGGATCAGGCTAAAAAGGAAAAGGCTACAGCAGGGGATGATTTTTTTGCCTTGGCGGGCATGTGGAAGAACCGTAATATTACCCAATCTGAATTAAGATCAAGAGCATGGCCAAGAACAAAATAGTTCTTTGTGATACGAATATTCTTGTTGAGCTCTCAAAGAATAATCTTAGAATAGTTGATCAATTAAAGAAGATCAGCGCGTCTAATATTGCAGTCAGTTCTGTTTCTGCAGGAGAGTTTATTTTTGGAGCGCTAAACAAAGCCGAACTTTTGAAAATTAAAAAGGCGCTAAGCACTATTCAGATAATCCATGTTCATGAACTGATTTCCCAAAAATCGTTAGAGTTGTTGCAGAATTATTCATTAAGCCACGGGTTGGATGTACCGGATTCCCTGATTGCGGCAACTGCTCTGCATCACAATTATCCTTTGTACACACTTAATGTAAAGCAATTTCGGTTCATTAAAAATCTTCAATTATTCAATCAATTGACATGAAAGTAATCGTCAAGAAATCCATAACCGGATTAATACTAATTTTGAATCTGGTAGTATCTGATCTTTGGGCCCAGTCTGATAGTGAAATGGCCGACACCATGCGTTCCGAAGGAAAGATTTATGTGGTTGTGGGGATCGTGCTGATTGTACTGGCCGGACTGATTCTCTATTTGTTCCTGCTCGACCGGAAAATCGGAAAGATTGAGAAACGTTTGAAATAGGCCATTTTTTCCACGTTTCGGCCGATAAAAATCACTGGCATTCCGCGCTTTTTAGCGTAATTTTGGCCTGATTTCAGAAGGGGAGTTTGCATGAAAAAATCACACATTTTTATACTCATCATCCTGGCCGTTGCAGTAGCCATCATTGTGTCGTCAACGAATGAAGCCAGTACGTATGTAACGTTTAAGGAAGCCTATCAACTGGCTTCAAACGGCAACGCTAAAAGCATTCATGTGGTAGGCGAACTCAAGAAGGATGCGGCCGGTAAAGTAATCGGTATTATGCCGGGCGAAGACAAAGTTTCATTTTCATTTATCATGCTGGATGAGGCCGGAGAAGAACAACAGGTATTTTATAATCAGCCCATGCCCCAGGATTTTGCCCGTTCCGAAAAAGTGGTGGTGATCGGAAGCTTTCGGGGCGATGCTTTCTATGCCGATAAGATTCTACTCAAATGCCCCTCCAAATACCAGGAAACTGAATTGAATGCTGGTGTTTAAACTTTTCATTCTTTCGTATTAATTCAGCTGTACATAATGATCCATTATTTCATCGGTCATCTCGGTCATTTTTTTGTAATCACTTCCTTCGTAACGGCATTGGTGGCGTTCTTTTCGTACTTCAAGGCAACGGTCGCGGAAGACCTTGTGAAGAAGGAGGGATGGAAGCTGAACGGAAGAGTAAGTTTTAATCTTCATGCTGCCACTGTGTTGGGCATTGTGGTTACGCTCTTCATCATCATTAAGAACCACTACTTTGAATACCATTATGCCTACGCCCATTCCGACAAGAAGCTGCCGGGGTATTACCTGATTTCAACCTTCTGGAACGGACAGGAGGGAAGCTTTTTGTTGTGGATGTTCTGGCATGCCGTACTGGGCATCATCATTATCTTTACCAACAAATTCTGGGAAGCACCGGTGATGACCGTGTTTGCCGCTGTGCAGGCTTTCTTAACCTCCATGATTCTCGGTGTTGTGCTGCCGGTCATTGAATTAAAATTGGGAAGCTCGCCTTTTATTTTGCTGCGCGATGCCATGCCCGATCCGATCTTTACCGTTCAACCCGATTTTATTCCGCAAGATGGCGTTGGTTTAAATCCGCTGTTGCAGAATTACTGGATGGTGATTCACCCGCCTACGTTATTTCTTGGGTTTGCGGCAACGCTGATTCCGTTCTCTTATGCTATTGCGGGCTTATGGGTAAAGCGTTACCGTGAGTGGGTGCGGCCAGCCCTGCCGTGGTCGCTTTTTGCCGGGGCCATTCTTGGCCTGGGCATTTTAATGGGAGGCTATTGGGCGTATGAAACGTTAAACTTTGGCGGGTATTGGAACTGGGATCCGGTGGAAAATGCCGTGTATGTGCCGTGGCTGATTTTGATTGCTTCCATTCATACCATGATCACCTATAAGAATAGCGAAACGGCTTTGAAGATTTCGATTATTCTGGTAATCACCGTATTCATACTCATCTTGTATTCAACCTTCCTTACCCGTAGTGGCGTGCTGGGCGATGCTTCGGTTCACTCGTTTACCGACTTGGGCCTTTCCGGACAGTTGCTCATTTATTTATTTTTCTTTTTGATTGTTGCGGTTGGATTTGTAATTGCCCGCTGGAAAGAAATTCCGACTTCCGAAAAGGAAACATCTACCTATTCGCGTGAGTTCTGGATTTTCATCGGGGCATCGGTGTTGTGTTTGATGGGCTTCCAGGTACTTGTGCCGACATCCTTTCCGGCATGGAACCAGTTTGTGGAGTTGCTTGGCGGAACTTCCAACCTCGCCATTCCAGGCGATCAGGTGGAGTATTTTTCCAAATTTCAACTCTGGTTTGCCATCGCTATTGGCTTGCTGTCGGCTGTAGGCCAGTTTTTCTGGTGGAAGAAAATGGATAAGCTGGAATTGAAGAGCCAGTTGTTCTTCCCGGTAATTGCCGCATTATTATTGACGGTAGTAATTGTAAATGCAGCACGGGTGTACAACGTACCGTATGCCTTGTTGTTGTTTGCCGGACTGTTCACTGTAATCGCCAATGCAAAAATCTTGTATGGCATATTGAAGTCGAGTCCGGGGTTATCAGGCGGTGCAATCGCCCACATTGGTGTAGGGTTAATGCTGGTGGGGGTATTGTTTTCATCCGGGTATTCCACGGTTGTATCGCTCAACAACACCGGTATGTTGATTTCGCGTTCGCTGAGCGATGAATTTAACCGCGAAAACCTCCTGCTGTTTGTCAATGAACCGCGTGAAATGGCCGGATATGAAATTGAATACCTCGGTGAACGCGTTGAGCCCCGCTACAAACGTGGGTATGTTGATAAAAGTGAAATTGAATACACCGATGATCCCTTTACGGTAATCGCCAAGCGTGATCTTGAGTTTAAAGGAAAAAAATTATTCAGTGCCGGTGAACGATTTGAGATTTTTCCTGAGAATACATTTTATGAAATTGAATTCAGGAAGAATGGCAAAACGGTATTTGTTCAGTACCCCCGCGTGCAAGTGAATCCCCGGTTTGGCAACATGGCTTCACCTGATATTAACCGTAAGGTAAGCCTGGACTTATACACACACATTTCAGCGCCCATGACGGAAGAAGCCCAAAACGATTGGGGCGTGGCGGAAGAACTCCGGGTTGGCCGTACCGCCCAGTTTTTTGCCAATGATTATGTGTCGAACATTGAATCGATTGAGCGGGTATATGAAATTGGGGGGCAACGTATTGATTCATCCTTTGTAGCTATAAAAGCCAACATCCGGGTAAAGGGTGAACGTAAAGAGTATGTGGCCGAGCCGATTTTGGTAATCGGAACGCAATCGCGAGGCGGTATGATTCCGGGAGTTGTTCCAGCGTTGGGACTTAAATTTGCGCTGATGAATGTCCATCCGCAAACCGATGAAATTACCTTGAGCATAAGCACCCGCCAAAAGGACTGGGTGGTGATCAAAGCGCTCGAAAAACCATTCGTAAATGTGTTGTGGCTTGGTACGGTAGTCTTAATGGCCGGTTTTAGCATTGCCATGGTGCGCAGGGTACGCGAATTCCGCCTGATGAAAGCAAAGGGCCTGGAATAAATCAGTTATTTGCCACTCCCGTATTCCCGAAACATTATCAAAAGCTACTCGTTTTAGGGGCATAACCAGCTCCAACTATGCTTAAAAACTACACCCTGGTTGCGCTGCGCAACATTACCCGCCAGAAATTCTATGCACTGCTTAATGTTCTCGGGTTAACGGTAGGCATTGCAGCGTGTTTGCTTATCACGTTGTATGTTAAAGATGAAATCGGTTACGACCGGTTTCATCAGGACGTTGACCGGATGTATCGTGTAAACCTCGATGCCAAGCTTTCGGCACAGGAAATTGCCGTGGCCGTATCAAGTCCGCCATTAGCGCCCGCATTGGTAAGCGAAGTGCCGGAAGTGGAAAGCGCAGTGCGGGTAATGATTGCCGGTAACCCGGTTATGAAGTATGGAGAGAAATCCATTACCCAGGAAAATGTATTTTTTGCTGATTCGAATTTTTTCACATTTTTTTCATTTCCGTTGTTGGAAGGCGATCCGAAAACAGTATTGAATCAACCCAACACACTCGTCCTCACGGAACGCGCATCTGAAAAATATTTTGGAAAGGAAGATGCAGTCGGCAAACTGCTTTCGGTAGGAAACGACACCACTACCTACCTGGTAACGGGGGTTGCACAAAATCCACCATCACATTCACATTTTAAATTCGATGTTATTCTGGCGGGTGAAAGTGCACCTGGGTTTAAGGACCCGATTTGGATGAACAATTTTCTTTACACCTATTTCAAACTCTACCCGAACGCCACAGCTTCCGAAGTAAAACAAAAGCTGGATGACCTGACCATAAAATACATTGGCCCGAATGTGGAGCGGTTTATGGGCATGAGCCTTGAGCAATTCAAGCAACAAGGCAGCCGGTTTGGGTATACCATTATCCCGTTAGCCGATATCCACCTGTACTCAACTTACCAGGCAGAGCTAGAGCCACAGGGCGACATTCAATATGTGTATTTGTTTTCCGTTATCGCGATCTTCATTCTGCTGATCGCGTGCATCAACTTTATGAATCTGGCCACTGCGCGATCTGCCGGCCGGGCAAAAGAAGTAGGCTTGCGTAAAACCCTGGGATCGTTAAGCAGTCATTTAATTACCCAGTTCCTGGCCGAATCATTTTTATTCAGCTTCATTGCGGCCACGTTAGCCCTCGGTTTGGTTTACCTGATGCTTCCGTTTTTTAATGTGCTGGCCGGTAAGGAACTCGTGTTTGAAAATTTATTGTCAATCCAATTATTGGTTGTATTAGCGGGTGTAGTTATCCTGGTGGGATTGTTGGCCGGAAGCTACCCGGCTTTTTACCTGACTTCCTTCAAGGTAACTGAAGTGCTGAAAGGAAAAGTACGCGAAGGGATGAAGGGCGGAGCGGTTCGCAGTGGTTTGGTGGTGTTTCAGTTTTCCATTTCGATCATCCTCATCATCGCTACAACGGTTATCTACCAGCAAATGCAGTATGTGCAGAACAAGAACTTAGGCCTTAACCGCGACAATGTGTTGGTGTTGTCGAACACAGGGCAATTGGGGATAAACGCCAACCCGCTTAAGAAAGCCATTGAAGATCAGAGTGGCGTTGTGGCAGCCAGTTATTCCAATTCCGTTCCGGCCTTGAATACGGATGGAGCGAGCCCGTTCCGCATCGAGGGCTCCGATGAAGATCATTTAGTGGTTCGCTATTTTACCGATTACGACCACTTGCACACGCTTGACTTTACCCTTGTTGAAGGACGATTCTTTTCGCGCGATTTCCCGAGTGATTCCTCGGCTATAGTCGTGAATGAAGCCTTGCTTAAAGAGTTAGGTTGGAACGAAGCCACCGGTAAAGATTTGTATGGCTTTAATCGTGGAGGTCGTGTTCCCTATAAAATAGTAGGCGTGGTGAAAGACTTTCATTTTGAAACGCTCCGCAATAATGTGCGCCCAACGGCCCTGTTTTTGAATACAGATGCAACCAACTACTTATCCATCCGGTTTAGCGGCAATCCGCGTGAAGCCGTTGCTACACTGGAATCGTTGTGGAAAGAGTATGCCGGAAACGAACCTTTTGAATATACATTCCTCGACCAAAGTTTCGATACACTTTTTAAAACCGAACAACGACTGGGCAGTTTGTTTACCTCGTTTACCGTACTGGCTATATTTATAGCTTCCCTTGGATTAATCGGATTGGCCGCCTTTACAGCCGAAAAGCGCACCAAAGAGCTGGGAATCCGAAAAGTGTTGGGTGCCTCGGAATTTAGCCTGGTTAACCTTTTGTCGATGGAGTTCACCAAATTGGTTTTCATTGCGCTTATCCTTGCGGTGTTCCCCGCCTGGTATTTTGCCTCGCAGTGGTTGAACGGTTTTGCATTCCGGATTTCGTTAAGCGCCTGGGTATTTATAGCGGCCGGAACCCTGGCATTGGTAATTGCCTTACTTTGCGTAGTGTTTCAGGCATTGCGCACGGCACGGATAAACCCGGCCAAATCGCTGCGATATGAATAAGCAATACCTTGAAAATTGAAGGGCCACCGGTAAGGGCGGTCCCTTTTTGCAAGTAGATTAGAAGGGGATGCTCCGATAACCTGTAACGTGTTTCGCTACAAGGTTGGTGAGTTCTCTTCAGTGGGTTCCATAGGCTTTTGTTGGGATGGATTTTCCTCCTGGGTGGTTTCCTGGTCGTGATGTTTTTCCTTAAAGAAACGTTTTTGCATGATTAAGATCGTCACCACACCCAAAAAAATGGAGGAGTCGGCAATGTTGAACACGGGGCTGAAGAATTCAAAAAAACGGCCACCGACAAACGGCACCCACTCGGGCCAAACAAATTCAAAGATGGGGAAGTACAACATGTCAATTACCTGCCCGTGAAACCAGGGGGTTGGCGCATCGGCCGGGGCGTTGTTCAGCAGTACACCGTAAAAGGTACTGTCGATAACATTACCCACAGCGCCACCCAATATCAACCCCATGCACCACAAAAAGCCCGTGTGCATGTTGCGTTGGGCCATCTTCCACAAATACCAGCTGATGCCAAACATGGCACCAATGCGAAAAATAGTCAGCGCCAGTTTTCCAAACTCGTTCTCCCAACGGATGCCAAAGGCCATGCCGGGGTTCAGTAAGTAATGCAACCGGAACCAGTCGCCAATAACATTGATTTCCTCGTGCAGGCCCATATTATTAAACACCAGCATCTTAGAGGACTGATCAATCACAATAATGACAAAGGCCAACAGAAAGTATCGGTAAACGTTCATTCGTATTGAGTTATTTAATTACACGGACCGACACTTTGATCATGTACTCGTCCATATCCACTTCCGTGCCATTCGTCACCGCATCTTTCAATTCGAGACTTGTAGCCTGGGTTTCGGTGCTAATATATTGTTTAAATTCGGTAATTGCGGCTGTAAGGGTTTCGCCATTGCGTTCTACTTCAATGCTGATTTTATCCAGCACTTCAAGGCCCATGTCTTTGCGCAAATTCTGAATTCGGTTTACAAAATCACGCGCAAGGCCTTCGCGTTTCAATTCATCCGTAAGCGTTACATCCAGGGCAACCGTTACACCGCCTTCGGTTGCTACCAACCATCCGGGAATATCTTCCGAAGTGATCAGCACATCTTCCAATACAAGATCAAAACCTCCCTTTGAAAGCGCGCCCTGCTTTTCGATGATGTTGATTTCTTCTTTGGTGAAGGAATTGATGACAGCTGCTACATCTTTTACTTTCGGACCATATTGCTTTCCCAATCGCGCAAAATTTGGTTTTACTTTTTTCACCAAAAGCCCGGAGGTGTCATCGATGTATTCAATTTGTTTAATGTTAACCTCGGCTTTGATAATTTCCTCCACGCTTCTGATCCGTTCGGCAAATCCGCCTGCCGGACGGGCAGGCTTCTCGTCCAGTACCGGCAACAAAATCCGTTGCAACGGGGTGCGTACTTTTATTTTTGAATTTTTACGCAGGGCATGCGTGAGGGAGCAGATGCGTTGCGCGTAATCCATGGAAGTTTCCAAGTCCTCATCAATAAATTGCGTTTCCGGTTTCACCAGGTCGGTGAGGTGAACGGATGCATGACGAAGCGGAGTGTTGTGGGCTTTTGCTTTTTCGCGGATGTTATCGGTTAGTTGTTTGTATAACCACTCAGCCACAAAAGGGGCAATGGGCGACATCAGTTGCGCAGTTACCAGCAGGCATTGATAAAGCGTTTCGTACGCAGCTTTTTTATCGGGCGAAAGTTCTCCACGCTGGGCCGGTTGCCAGAAGCGTTTGCGGTTCAGGCGCACGTACCAATTGGAGAGGTGATCGTTCACGAATTCCTGGATGGCGCGGGCAGCCCGTGTAGGGTCGTATGCGTTGTAGGCGCTGGTTACTTCCACAATCAGGGTTTGAAGTTTTGAGATGATCCAACGGTCAAGGTGCGTAAGCTGATTGGCGGGAACATTATTCATCTCATCCTTTACGAATCCATCGATGTTGGCGTACAACGCAAAGAAGGAATAGGTGTTCATGAGTGTGCCGAAAAACCTGCGCTGTACTTCCACAATCCCGTTCAGGTCGAACTTCAGGTTGTCCCACGGAGGCGCGTTCTCGATCATGTACCAGCGCACCAGGTCGGGGCCGAATTTTTCCAGTGTTTCAAACGGGTTCACCACGTTGCCCAATCGCTTCGACATTTTGTTGCCATTCTTGTCGAGCAGCAACCCGGTAGAAATTACATTTTTAAAAGCCACACTGTCGAATAGCAGCGTGCCGATGGCGTGCAGAGTAAAGAACCAACCGCGCGTTTGATCAACGCCTTCTGAAATAAAATCTGCCGGAAAAGCACCGTTCCAACCCCCATTGAAGGGCATCGGGTGGTTTTGTTTCAATAATTCCGGATTGAGGCCCCACTGTGCGTAGGGCATAGCTCCTGAATCGAACCACACGTCAATCAGATCGGATTCGCGATGCATTGGCTGACCCGAATCGCTGGCCAGAACGATCTCATCCACATAAGGGCGGTGCAAATCAAATTCAGAATTTGGAATCTGAAATTTGGCATTTGAAATCCCCGCAGCAACAGCTTTCTCAATCTCCATTTTAAGTTCGTCAATGGAACCGATGCACTTTTCTTCTTTCCCGTCTTTTGTTCGCCAGATGGGAAGAGGTGTGCCCCAGTACCGTGAACGCGACAGATTCCAGTCCACCAGGTTTTCCAGCCAGTTTCCAAAACGCCCCGTACCGGTAGATTCAGGTTTCCAGTTAATGGTTTTGTTCAACTCGCCCATGCGTTCTTTCAGGGATGTGGTTTTAATAAACCACGAATCCATCGGGTAGTACAACACCGGCTTATCCGTACGCCAGCAGTGCGGGTAGGTGTGTTCGTACTTCTCTACTTTAAAAGCTTTGTTTTCTTCTTTTAAGATGATAGAGATGATGACATCGGTTGTTTTGTAATCCGGATGCGATTCATCTTCATCGGTATAATTCTTTACGTAAAAATCGTCTTCGGTAAGCGACTTGTGGGTTTTGATGGTGTAAGCGTCAACTCCTTTTCTGAGGTGGGCGCCTATTTCTTTTACAAACTTACCTTTCTTGTCAACGGTTGGCAGTTCATTACCAGCCTCATCCCGGATGGTTAACGGAGGAATACCGTGTTGTTTCGCCACGCGAAAGTCGTCAGCTCCAAACGTGGGGGATGTATGTACCACACCGGTTCCGTCTTCGGTAGTAACAAAATCACCGGCTACTACCCGGAAAGCTTTGTC
>CAZOYJ010000050.1:0-19100 GCA_964583905.1 uncultured Roseivirgaceae bacterium | reverse complement strand
CTATAGAGTCTTTATTCTCGCGGTAAAACTTTGAAATAAAACCCAGAGATTGCTTGTTCATACTTCTGAAACCATATTGTCCATTGGAGATCAACCTAAAAGTATTACAAAAATAGTTGTCAAAGGCAGGAATAAAAAAAATGAACCGGTCAGGAAAACGGAGCAACAGGTACCCGGGGGTGTTGTTCGCGACACGGTTCGCATCACCGATATTATCCGCATTGAAACCGTTCGGCAGGATACGGTTTATGTAGCGCGGGTGGATACGGTTTATGTAGGCATGCCGGGCGAAAACGTGATGTCGATGGAGGGTTATGCCACCAATAACCTGGTGCTGTTGCTGGATGTTTCCGGATCCATGAACAGCGAGGATAAATTGCCGTTGCTGAAAAAATCGGTGTTGCTGCTGATGAAGATGATGCGTCCGGAAGACCAGGTGTCCATCATCACGTATTCCGGAAAAGCAAAGGTGGAGTTGTCGCCCACTTCGTTCAAGGAAGAACAAAAGATAACCGGTGTTATTGAGCGGTTGAAGTCGGAAGGGAAAACCGATGGCAATGCCGGCATTAAACTCGCCTACCAGGTGGCCGATAAGAACTATATCCGCGGGGGCAATAACCGAATCATCCTGGCTACCGATGGTGAATTTGGGATCGGAAATCCCACGTATGATTTGGTAAAGAAGTTTGCGGCCGAAGATATTTATATAACCGTATTCAACTTCGGTAAGTCAACCACATCTGCCAAAAATCTTCAGCAATTGGCCACGCTCGGAAAGGGAAACTACGAATACATTACCCGCGAAAATGTGGATATGAAGCTGATTAGGGAGGCGAAGGCGAAACGAAAGAAATGAGTGACTTCACCCTGGTATAACATCAACCCTAAATTATTTTCGGGTAACTTGTAACATCTCCGTAACCCCAACGTCTGGTTATTGGATTTTGAATAATGAATCTCGAAGCTTTTCAGAACCGCGTTCTTCCTGTTAAAAACAAGCTTTTCCGGTTTGCCCTGCGCATGTTGGGCAATGAAGATGAGGCCAAAGATGTGATTCAGGAGGTTTTGATCAGGGTGTGGAACGGTCGTGAGCAGATGGATCAGATTCAGAACATGGAAGCCTGGTGCATGCGGATCACCAAAAACCTGGCGCTGGATAAACTCCGGACCATCCAGCGAAAGGCAACTTACTCCATGGAGGAGGGCTTCGATGTTCAGCACACAGACGTAACACCGGATGTTAAAACTGAATTGGGTGAAAGTATGCAGAATGTTAACCAATTGATTGCTGCCCTGCCTGAAAAGCAACGGCAGATTATTCACCTCCGCGATGTGGAAGGGTATACGTACAATGAAATTTGCGACATCCTTGAGTTGGATATGAACCAGGTTAAAGTAAACCTGTTCAGGGCTCGGAATGCCGTGCGGGAAAAATTGATGAAAATCAATGCTTATGGACTCTAAAAAACTTGAAGAACTGGTAAAGAAGTACTGGGATTGTGAATCCTCCCTCGAAGAGGAAGCACAATTGCGCGAGTACTTCCGCGGGAAGGATGTTCCTGAGCAATGGAAAGAAACAGCCGCCTTGTTCCGCTACTTTGATGAACAAAAAAACAAAGCCGTTGATCCAACCTTTGAGGTTACCGTGCTCGGTAAATTAAAAAGCAAAAAACGATCGGGTGAGGGCAGAGTGGTTAAGCTTTTTAATAACGCCCTGCGCATTGCGGCCGGTGTAGCCGTGTTGTTGGTTGCGGTGTATTTTGTGCGACATGAAATTCGCAAAACAAATGACCAGATCGCGGTGGAAGATACGTTCTCCGATCCGGAGCGAGCATTTGAAGAAACCAAGAAAGCGCTGCTGATGATCTCCAAGGGGTTTGGCAGTGCCGAGCAGCAGGCTAAAAAGATAAATATGTTTAACGAAGCCCGGGAAAAAGTACAAGCACCGGCTTCAACCGAAACAGATACTGAAACAGAACTTTAAACATTAACAGGGAAATACAGCTATGAAAAAAATAATCACGTTACTTGTTTTACTGGCTTTGGGTACGGGAGTGTATGCACAAAGCGATGCGGTTACCAAATTCTTTAATAAATATGCTACGGATGATTCCTTCACCACGCAGGTAACCATCTCCAGTAAAATGTTCAGCCTCTTTACCAATATGGAAGTAGACAAGCCGGAGGATAAGGAAGTGCTGGACGCAATCAGCAAATTAAAAGGCTTGCGCATTTTGGGTAAAGAAAATACCAGCGATGCCCGCAACCTGTATAAGGAAGCTTCTGGCATCGTTTTGCAGAATAAATACGAGGAACTGATGTCGGTGCGCGATAAGGACAAGGATATGAAATTCTACATCCTCGAAAAAAGCCCCGGCAAAATCAGCGAACTGGTGATGATCTCAGGCAGCCCGAAAGACTTTATGGTGATGACCCTCTTTGGTGAAATTGACCTGAAGCAGGTTTCGCGCATCGGCCAGAAAATGAACGTGAGCGGTTTAGAGAACCTCGAAAAAATAGAGCATAAAAAGAAGAACTAAGTATCCGTTTAAACCTAAGCAAAGGGCAGTTGACAACTCAATTGCCCTTTGTCCGTTGTTAATCCCGATCAACCAATAACCCCATGAAACTATTCTTTTCCGCACTATTCGTTGCCATTTTCAGCTTGCAGGCTTTGGCGCAAAGCAAGACTACCGAAAATCTTCAAAAGCAGTATTCAAACTCATTTTCACTTTTCTTTTACCACAACACCTTGCGCATGATTAACCAAAGCGAAAACAAGGAGTTTGATGAGCTGATCAAAAACATCGAGAAGATGAAATTCCTGTTGATTGATAAAGGCAATACCTTTACTACAACCGATTATAATAAATTAACAAAAGCCTATACTGCGGAAGCGTTTGAAGGCGTGATGAACAGCCGGTACCAGGGCCGGAATTTTGATGTTTACCTCAAAGAAAAGAATGGAAAAACCCAGGGGATGGTCATCCTGGTAAACGACTCAACGAATCTTTATGTGTTGGATGTAGTCGGAAGTATAGCCCTGGATAAGGTAACCACCTTGTATAATACCCTGGATGAAAGTACCGATGTGGGCAAGAAAATAAAAAACTTCACCGACCGTAATTCCAAGCGTAAAGAAGGCGACAAAGATGATAATTAAGAAAACCAGCGACTCCTAAACGGAGTATAACGTACCAAACTCAATTTCAAATCATCAACCCTTACTTTGGCAACAGTACTTTCTATCCAGGACCTTACCAAACACTTTGGTAAAATCAAGGCGGTAAACAACCTTAACCTCGAGGTTAAAGCCGGACAGGTTTTTGGCGTGCTCGGCCCCAACGGGAGTGGCAAAACCACCACCCTCGGCATGCTGATGGGTGTAACCAACCCAACCGCAGGCAAGTTTTTGTGGTTCGAAGAAGAGCCCACACCCCAGTTGCGCAGAAAAATCGGAGCCGTTCTCGAACACCCGATTTTTTATCCATACCTGAGCGGGCAAAAAAACCTTGAGCTCAATGCCATGATCAAGCAATGCCCACAGGAAAATATTCCGCGGGTACTGGAGTTGGTAGAGTTGAGCGAACGCAAAGACGATAAGTATAAAACGTATTCATTGGGGATGAAGCAACGGCTGGCCATTGCATCGGCTTTGCTGAATGACCCTACGGTGCTTATCCTGGATGAACCCACCAACGGACTTGATCCGATGGGCATTGCGGAGATCCGTGAGATCATTAAAAAGATTGCAGCCAATGGTAAAACCATTATCCTGGCCAGCCATTTATTGGATGAAGTGCAAAAGGTGTGTACCCACTTTGCTGTTTTGAAACGCGGCACCCTTGTTCACACCGGACCGGTAAATGAAGTAGGCAGCGGTTCGGAAATTGTTGAGGTAAATGCCGAGGTCGAAAACCTGAATGAAATTTTACTGACGTTTACCGGAACCTCGTCTATAAACCGCGAAAACGGATGTTACCAGGTTTCGCTGCGCGATGGTTTTCACGGCAAAGACCTGAACGGATTTTTGTTTGAGCGAGGCGTAGTGGCCTCGCACTTGGTAACCAGGAAGAAGAGCCTCGAAAAACAATTTTTGGAAATTCTTTCCGAATCGCATTAACCTATCGCGAATTATGCTTGATCTTTTAAAAATTGATCTTAAAAAACTTACCAGTTACCGCACCTTCTGGATTATCTGTGGGCTGTACTTTATTACCTTGCTAATGACCACGGCCAGCGGCATGGAGTTTTTGAAATGGTTGGCCCGCACCGTGGAAGGATTTGGCCAGTCGATAAACATCAGCCGCATTCCGTTGTATCATTTCCCCGATGTGTGGCAAAACCTGGCGTGGGGCAGCGGGTTATTGAAAATCATGATCGGCATCATGGTGGTGATTTCTATTACCAATGAATATGCGTATCGTACCATCCGGCAGAATATTATCGATGGCCTGAGCCGCAAAGAGTTTCTGTTATCAAAAATCTATACCAATGTGGTGTTGAGTGCATTGAGTATGGTAATAGTTTTTTTTGTTGCCTTGGTAACCGGATTGATTTACTCACCGCATCTTGAACTGGATTACATGTTTAAGGGCATTGAGTTTTTTCCGGCTTATTTTCTTGAAGTATTTGCATTTCTTTCCTTTGCCCTGATGCTCGGCATTTTTGTACAGCGTTCCGGATTGAGCATTATTTTACTGCTGAATTCATACCTGATTGAATTGATCATCAAAGAGAACATCGATGATTTTGTGCCGGAGGTTATTAAATTTTTCCCGCTCGAGTCGATTATGAACCTGGTGCCCATGCCGTTTGCCCGGTATGCCTTGCAGCAAATCCAGGATCAGGTGAGCCTTACTTCGGTTGCCATTGCCCTGGTATGGGCGTTTCTCTTCAATTATTTCAGTTATTTGAAGCTAAAGAAGGCGGATATCTGAAATTCAACAAAAAATTTCCGCAAACGTTGTCATTCGACTGATTACAACAAATCCTACATCATCTGAACTTTCGGTTGTATTCTTCGTTCCTTTGGTATCGGTAGAAAATTTACAACAATGAATACCATTCAACTTTTGGGATTAGTGGCTGGTTCGTTTACCACTGCGGCATTTATTCCTCAGGTAGTAAAAACATGGAAGACCCGCTCGGCCAAGGATTTATCGCTTGGTATGTTTTCCATTTTTTGCCTGGGGGTAGTGCTGTGGCTCGTTTATGGATTATTGATTATGGATATTCCAGTTATTGTTGCGAATGTAGTTACCCTGCTGCTTGCTTCTTTTTTATTGTTCCTTAAACTGCGCTGGAAACACTAGTGTAGCAACAAGTTAATTATGCTACATTATTTAAAACAAGTATTGACTATATAGTTTAGAAAGTAGGCAGTAGGCAAGGGGCAGTAGGCAATAAATACAAAAGAGTGCTACTGTATTCGTTAATAATATTGTTTCAAAATTAATCTGTCATGACACTAGTCATGATCACAGCCACAGTATTTCTCGTTGGCGGCTTTTTCAAAGCATTCGCGTCCTTCTTTAAACGAAAACCACGCCAGGCCTAAGGTTCCGGCTGCATCAATGTAGGGGAGGCCGGTAAGCTCATACAATCCGCTGGAAACGAGAAGAATCACCGACATGTAAACGCAAACCAATGTGCAGTTGGCGTCTGCTAAAATGGCATCGGATTGAAGTTCATTTCCTGTTTTTCGTTTTCCATAAATTAATCCGAGCATCACGATAATGCTGATGGACGAAATGATTATACCCCAGAAGGTAGTTTCAGGTTTCTGGCCGGTAAAAATTACTACACCCACACCGATAACCAGTCCGGTTACCAGCAGGTAAAATGCCGTACCGGTTATGCGTAAGGCGGTGCGTTCAAAGGAATCGCGTTTTGCTTCAGGTTGATACCGGATACGCAGCACCATGTGCATAATGCCAATACCGGAAATCATTTCGATAAAGCTATCCACACCAAAGCCAAACAGCGTGAGGGTCTCATCTTCATACCCGAACCAGGTGGCTATAATGCCCTCAACCAGGTTATACAAAATGGTAAAAACTGCCAGCGCCAAGGCAATGGAATATAATTTTCTGTCTTTTTCTGCAGTCGTCAACATCAGGGCATAAAGGTAAGCAATGCGGTATTCGGATTGCCCGGCAGATCGGGAAGTTAACTGACTCAGTCGTTTACTGCCTGGTAAGTCAGTACTCTGAAGCGCTCACCAATTCCCCAATAACTGCTTTCAAAAATGTTGGTGTAGATGAGACCAATAATTTTTTCTTTCGGATCGGCCCAGTAATGGGTGTTGAAGGCTCCGCCCCAGGTAAATGTTCCTAACGATACGATCGACTGGTGGTCGTTGGCCGCGGTTTCCAATCCAAACCCAAGTCCAAACGGATTGGCGTTTGGCATGTGCAATTGATTGGTGAGCATGAGTTCGATGGTTTTCCGGCTGATGAGGCGCACCCCGTTGTACTGACCGTTGTTGAGAAACAGTTGGAGAAATTTTGCATAGTCTTCCACCGTGGAGGATAACCCGGCACCACCGGAGAAATAATCTCCCTTTAGTTTCGGATAGTCGGGGTTAACATTATCGAGGGCATTAGCCGTTTGTTTGGTGAGTTTGCCATCGCGCCCGGAGTACAACGGCACCAACCGTTCGTGTTTTTCTTTAGGCAGGTAGAAATAAGTATCCTTCATCCCGAGCGGATCGAAGATGCGCTTTTTTAAAAATTCGTCAAACGACATACCCGACCAGATTTCCACGAGGTAGCCAAGCACATCGGTATTTAAACCGTATGTCCACCGCTCACCGGGCACATGCTTCAGCGGCAGCGTGGCCAGGAGTTTCATTTTATCGGCCAGTACATCACCATCGGTGCCAATGCCGCTGGGTACACCAGCCTTAGCATAAATGGCCCTGAACTCGCGGCTGCCGATAGCCGGGTAATCGATGCCCGAAGAATGCGTGAGCAGGTGCCGGATGGTAATTTCCTTGCCGGCAGGTTCGGTTGTAAAAGTGCTGTCGGCAGGATTAAAGTTTTTTAACACCTGCGGATTTTTAAACTCTGGAATATACTTTGAAACCGGTTCATCCAATAAAAACTTGCCCTCTTCCCACAGCATCATCACGGCCAGGCTGGCAATGGCTTTGGTTTGCGAGGCAATCCGAAAAATGTGGTCTTTCTGCAACGGTTTTTTATTCTCCACATCGCTGTATCCATACGCCTGGTGATACACAATTTTGCCGTTGCGCACAATCATCACCACGGCTCCGGGGATTCCATTTGATTCAATGGCCTGGTTGATCATTTGATCGATCCGTTTCAGGCGCTCAGGTGTTAACCCGACCGTTTCAGGTTTGGCAGGTGTCAGGGTTTGTTGCGCCTGTGTCGTAAGCAGCGCCAGCAGCGCCAAAACCAATAGGTAAACGTTCTTCATAACATTTTAATTTTCCATTCAACATTCGTCATTCAATGTCGTTTACTTAAGCATTGTTTTTCATTGGCCCTGCCTTTGCCGGCAGGCAGGCTCACCCTGCCTCTCAGGTGGAGAAGGGTTTATGGAGCTTAAGTATACGACATTGATTCGTCATTCCACATTTGTCATTCGTCATTCCTGCTTTCTTCAATCCTTTACATGACCCCAGTTCTGCCCCGATTTAATCCGGTATAACTGCATTTCTGAAATGCCGAATTGCCTGGCAATAATTTTCATGCGGGTTTTTCCTTCGGCAAGCTTTCGCTTGATGAGTTTTACGCGGTCTACGGTGAGTTTGTGCCCGCGGCCGGTGTGTGCCGTCTTCGATTGAATATAGTTGGGATCTTTCACCATGTGGGCGTGCATTTCAGCCATCGTTACCCATTTCAGGTTGCGGTAGTAATTGTTTTCTTTTTTATGGTCGAGGTGAATGACAAACCGGTGAGCAGCGCTGGGTTTTTCGCAGAAATGCTCGGCTACCAGCCGGTGAACCAGGAAGCCGGTTGGATCACCGTTTTTCCGCAACTGGATGCCGGGGTAATTTTTTATGTAACTGTATTTCAGAAAGTAGCCGTTGTCGTGGGTTTCCCAAAAGGCAATAATCCTTCCGAAGTTAGACAAGGCGTACCGTTGCCCATCCTTACCTTTGTAGCCCCGAAGCGTAACGCATTTTTCGGTTGAATGAAATTTCAGTTTTTCGATTTTACGTGGAGTGCCCATGTTTAAACGATTAGTTATGGAATGTAGTTGGATGGGGTCTTTCCTGTAATTTTCTTGAATATCCGGTTAAAGTTAGACAGGTTGTTGAATCCGGATTCGTAGCAAACCTGTTCTACACTTTGCTGCCTGGCAATGAGCCGTTTACACGCGTTGCTGACCCGCACTTCATTCAGAAAATTGGAATAGGTTTTCTGGGTTCGTGATTTGAAGTACCGGCAAAAGGCTTCGTTCGATAAGTTGGCAACCTGTGCCACTTCGTGAATGGAAATCTTACGGTAACTCTGACTAAAAGTAAACTGCAATATATCGTTCATTCGTTTTTCCTCTGTTGCGGAATAATTTTTAGTGAAGGGTACTACGCTCAGCGGAATTAATTCCCCCGAATTTGCAAAAATTTTTAAAACATTGAGAAAAGAAATGAGTTTTTCTAACCCTTTAAGTTTACGCAAGTCGAGTAGGTGCCTCCTGATCTCCGCCTGGGTTTTTCCGGTGAGCTTAAATCCCCGTCCGGATTGTTCCAGAAACTGCCGGATTTCCTTCATTTCTTCCAACTGCCAAAACTCCTTGCCGGCATACGCTTCACTAAAGTAAACCGAAAGTGCATGTGCCCCGGGCTTTTCCGATTGGTAATAGAGATCATCGTTGCGGAACACATGGGGCTGACCGCTTCCGATAAGATAAACATCACCTGCTTCAAATCGACCCACATAATCGCCAGCAATTAATGTTCCTTCACTTTTAAGAATAAGCATGATTTGCGTTTCAGGATGCTGATGCAACTTGTTGTAAAAGCCGGGAAGCAGGTCTTCCTGTACCCGAAATGCCTCCCGCGAAAGGTGTGGGACAGTAAAAGGTATTACCCGCATAGTAAGACTATATTGATGCTATTTTGCTGTATTACAGGTAATATTAATCAAAATAGTATTAGTATTCACCACTTACGACCAAATCCAGTCGTACTGTACTGTTTACCTTTGATGCTCACTTAAAGACATTTACTATGGTTCAATGGACAGGCGTTTACCCCGCACTTACTACCAAGTTCACAGCAGACGATAAACTTGATTTTAATCTTTTTGAAAAAAACCTGAAAGCCCAACTGGACGCTGGTGTAGAAGGTGTTATCCTGGGCGGTACCCTCGGTGAGGCCAGTGTATTGAGCAGCGCGGAGAAATTTGACCTGGTGAAATTTACCGTGGATAAAGTACAAGGTAAAGTACCGGTGGTGATGAACATTGCCGAGGGCAGTACACGTGAAGCCGTAAAACTGGCAACCCAAGCCGAAAAGTATGGCGCTACCGGACTTATGATGCTACCCCCCATGCGGTATACGTCCGATCACCGCGAAACCATTGCCTACTTTAAAGCGGTGGCCGAATCGAGCGAACTGCCGGTTATGATTTACAATAACCCGGTGGATTACAAAATTGAAGTAACGCTCGACATGTTTTATGAACTGGCGGATAATAAAAATATCCAGGCGGTGAAGGAATCCACCCGGGACGTAACCAACGTTACCCGCATGATCAACCGCTTTGGTAGCCGGTTTAAGATTTTATGCGGTGTAGATACCCTTGCCATGGAAGAGTTGATGCTGGGCGCAGATGGTTGGGTAGCCGGGTTGGTGTGTGCTTTCCCCAAAGAAACAGTGGCCGTATATAAATTAACGAAGGCTGGAAAAATTGAGGAGGCCTTGAAAATATACCGATGGTTTTTACCCTTGCTCGAATTAGACATCCATCCCAAACTGGTGCAGTATATAAAATTGGCTGAGCAGGAAACCGGGATTGGCTCCGAACAGGTGCGCCCACCCCGGTTGCCCCTTGTGGGCGAAGAACGGGAAAGAATCCTGGGCATCATCCGGGAAGGAATAAAGAGCAGACCAAAATTGGATATGGGATTCTAAGGTTATGTTGAGCTTATATTGCGGCTTTAAAGAAGTTGACAATTGACAAGAAACAGTTGACATCAGGGACATCGTCAATTGCCTTTTGTCAACTGTCAACTAGTTAGTACCAGCATCCAGGATCATATAATATGCAAAATCATGAAGTATAAAGATGCAACGATTCCGGAAGTGAACGAAGTGCTGAACGAATCGCACCTTGCGTTTCTCTCCTACAAAAATTTTTCCGGCAAAAAGAAAGCAGCGTTTTTGCGGGGCATTGCCGATGAAATTGAGGCACTGGGCAACGAGTTGGTTCAAACAGCTATGCGCGAAACCAACTTACCGGAGGCGCGCATCGTGAATGAACGCGGCCGAACCACCGGACATTGTCGCATGTTTGCCGATTTGGTGGAAGCCGGATCGTGGGTGGAAGCCCGCATCGATACGGCTTTACCCGATCGTATGCCGGCTCCTAAACCGGATATCCGGAAAATGCTCGTACCGATTGGCCCGGTGGTGGTTTTCGGTGCGGCTAATTTTCCACTGGCCTATTCAACAGCCGGTGGTGATACAGCCTCGGCTCTTGCTGCCGGGTGTACGGTAATTGTAAAGGCACACCCAGCTCACGCTGAAACCTCAGCCCTGGTAGCAGAGGCGATTAAGAAAGCCATGGAAAAAACCGGCATGCCAAAAGGAGTTTTTCAACATGTATTCGGTGCGGGCTTTGAAACAGGCCAGGCGTTGGTGAAACATCCGTTAACCAAAGCCGTAGGTTTTACCGGCTCACTGGCTGGAGGAAAAGCATTGTTTGATCTTGCCAATCAACGGCCGGAACCCATTCCGGTGTTTGCCGAGATGAGCAGCATTAACCCGGTTATTCTCCTCCCCGAAACCCTGAAGCGTGAAGCTGAATCAACAGCTTCTAAATTGGCCGGTTCCATCACGCTCGGGGTCGGACAATTTTGTACCAACCCGGGCTTGATCATCGCGATGGAAGGGGAAGGATTAGATCGATTCATCAAAAGTCTTTCGGCTGAGATCCAAAAATCACTTCCCGGTACCATGTTGCACCAAGGCATTGCCGATAACTATTCAGCCAAACTGAAGAATGCCCTTGCGCAAAAAGGGGTTACAGTTGAAAGCCAATCGGCAGCAGAAGGAAACACTTCCCAAGGCAGGCCGCTGGTGGCCTCCGTTCCAGCGCAGGAATTCTGTACGAACCCAGCGTTGGCAGAAGAAGTATTCGGTCCGTTTTCACTGATCATCCGGTGCAAGGATCTCGATGAATTTCACAGCGCCATAAACCACATTCACGGGCAGTTAACCGCTACGATCATGGGCGATGAAGCAGAGCTGACAAAACACAAAAACCTGTTGAACACCCTGGTTGAAAAAGTGGGCCGCATTATCCTGAATGGCGTGCCTACCGGTGTGGAGGTTTGCCCGGCTATGATGCACGGTGGGCCGTTTCCCGCCACCACCGATTCGCGCTTTACCGCAGTGGGGACCGATGCGATCAGACGCTTTGCGCGCCCAGTAGCATTCCAGAATTTTGCTGATGCACTCCTGCCGGATGAATTGAAAGCAGGAAATCCGTTGGGGATCTGGCGACTGAAAAATGGGGAGTGGGGTAGAGATTAAGCAGGCAGTAAGCAATCAGATAGAATGTACCATGTCAGATAATAAAGTATCAAAGACTTTCTTTTGCATCGATGCGCATACGTGTGGTAACCCCGTTCGCGTAGTAGCAGGCGGTGGACCGTCATTGCAGGGTGCCAACATGAGTGAGAAGCGTCAGCATTTTTTGCGTGAGTATGATTGGATTCGCAAAGGGTTGATGTTCGAGCCGCGCGGCCACGACATGATGAGCGGAAGTATTCTCTATCCGCCATCCGATCCGGCAAACGACACCGGCATCTTGTTTATTGAAACCAGTGGTTGTTTACCGATGTGCGGACATGGAACCATCGGCACCGTTACGGTTGCGATTGAACATGGATTGGTTGTTCCTAAAACTCCAGGTGTACTGAACCTGGAAGTACCGGCCGGACTTGTTCGTGTAGAATACAAGCAGGAAGGCAAAAAGGTGAAGTCGGTGAAAATCCGGAATGTAAAAGCCTATCTCGCAGCCGAAAACCTCACAGCCAATTGCCCTGACCTGGGCGAATTAACACTTGATGTTTCGTATGGAGGAAATTTTTACGCGATCGTTGATCCTCAGCCAAATTTTCCAGGCCTTGAACATTTCACAGCCGATCAGCTGATTAGCTGGAGCCGGGAGTTGCGGAAAAATATCAATGCAACGTATTCGTTTGTTCACCCTGAAAACCCGACCATCAACGGGTGCAGTCATATTCTCTGGACCGGAAAAGTAATTGATCCAACGTCTACTGCCCGTAACGCAGTATTTTACGGAGATAAAGCCATTGACCGGTCACCGTGTGGTACCGGTACTTCCGCACGACTGGCACAATGGTATGCCAAAGGAAAACTTAAACCCGGACTGGATTTTATTCACGAGAGCATCATTGGTTCAAAGTTCATCGGTCGAATTGAAGAAGAAACTGAACTGAACGGAAAGCCCGCCATCATCCCGAGTGTAGAAGGTTGGGCGAAAGTGTATGGCTTCAATACCATCACTATTGATCCGGAGGATGACCCGTATGCACATGGGTTTCAGGTAATCTAAAACATCATTAACTTTGTGGTTATGACAACCATTTATAAGCTAAATGCAAATCAGCTCAACGAAGATGTCCTGAAGTCCATAAAGGATGCCTTTAAGGATAAGGAAATAGAGATTACGGTTACCGATGTAATCGATGAAACGGAATACCTCCTTTCTTCGAAAGCCAACAAGGAACATATTTACCGGTCTATAGAAGAAATCGAAAAAGGTCAGGGAATTCCCATGTCATTGGCTGAACTTCAGGAGAAGTACCTCAAATGAGAGCTGTTGTTTTCAGTAAGGAAGCACTGAGACAACTGGATGAATGGAAATCAACCCACCCCCGTGTTGCTGTAAAAATTGTTGCACTGATAACAGAAATTGCAGAAAAACCTTTTCATGGTTCAGGTAAACCGGAGCCTTTGAAACATCAACTGAAAGGTAAGTGGTCGAGAAGGATTACCCACGAACATCGTTTGGTGTATTCGGTCACAGAAACAGAAATCACAGTCTATTCCTGTAAATTTCATTACGACTGATTCGTGGCATCAATCGGAATACTTGGTGGCGGTATTATCGGACTTAGTTCGGCTTATTACTTATGGAAGTCCGGGCACCAGGTAACTATTATCGATCAGTCTGATCTTACCGATGGTTGTTCCTTCGGCAATGCCGGTATGATTGTGCCGAGCCACATTATACCACTGGCTTCACCCGGGATGATCCGTAAAGGCATTCGCTGGATGTTCAATTCTACCAGTCCGTTTTATGTGCGTCCCCGATGGAGTGGCGACCTGATTAAATGGGGCTGGGAATTTTACAAGCATGCCAATAAAAAGCATGTTGATCAATCGGCTCCGGCCTTAAAAGAAATCAGCCTGCTGAGCAAGGCGATGTTTGAACAACTTTCACGCGAACTGCCGTTTGATTTTGGCTACCATGCGCGCGGATTGCTAATGCTTTACCAGACGAAAGAAACGGAACACGAAGAAATGGAAGGCGCTACTTACGCGAACAAATTGGGGATTGAAGCACAGGTGCTTACGGCTGAACAAGTTCAGCAGCTTGAGCCTGAAATAAAAGTTACAGTAAGAGGCGGTGTATACTATCCGGGCGATGCTCACATCACCCCGCAGGCATTCGTTAATCAATTGATTGCTTTTCTGAAGGGAAAGGGTGTAACCATTCAATCGGATACGACCGTTCTGGATTTTGGGGTTGAATCAGGAAAAGTTAAGTCGGTGAAAACCAACCGGGGCGAGTTTCAATTTGATGAAGTGGTTGTCGCTACGGGTTCATGGTCAGGGCTGTTGGTGTCAAAGTTGGGAATCTCACTTCCGATGCAGGCCGGAAAAGGGTATAGTTTTACCCTTGAGAACGTGCAGACGAATTCCAGGATTCCATCCATATTTTTGGAAGAACGCGTAGCCGTAACGCCTATGGGCAACACCCTGCGTTTTGGGGGCACCATGGAAATTACCGGTGTAGATCATTCCATCAACATGAACCGCGTGCGCGGAATCGTTGCCTCCATTCCCCGGTATTACCCGGAGCTGAACGTGGACATGCCGAAGAAAGAAGCGGTATGGCACGGACTACGGCCGTGTTCACCGGATGGCTTGCCGTATATCGGTCGCTCACAAAAAATTTCAAACCTGGTTATTGCTACCGGGCATTCGATGATGGGCTTGAGTCTCGGGCCCGGCACCGGAAAAGTAGTCAGTGAAATAATCGATCGTGAAAAGACCAGTATCGCACTTTCCGCCTTCAACCCGGAAAGGTTTTAATTCTATGGCGCTACTGCCTGCATTAGAATTCCGCACAACCACGCGCCATACGTTCCTAATGCATACCCAAGCACTGCGAGCAGCACCCCCACCGGAGCAAGTGAAGGATGAAATGCAGAAGCAACAATGGGTGCCGATGCTGCTCCGCCAATATTGGCCATGCTGCCCACGGCTGTAAAAAAGAACGGTGCTTTGATAAGCTTAGCCGTGATAAGCAGGATGCTCACGTGGATGATGATCCAGATAAACCCTACCATGAACAACTCGAAGTTGTAGTAGATCGATTTCAAATCCATTTGCATGCCAATGGTGGCTACCAGTATATATAATAATGCACTTCCTAATCGGGAGGCTCCTACACCTTCGAGGTTACGGGCCTTGGTAAACGATAAGATAAGTCCGAAGGTAGTAGCCAGTACTACAATCCAGAAGAATGGCGAATCCAGGCTGAAGCGGTCAAGTTCCCATTCAGTCGGCAGGCTTTTAATAAAGGGAACAATATAATCCGACAAGTAGTGGGAGAGGCCGGTAAGCCCAAAGCCTATGCCCAGGATCAGCATGGTATCGGGGAGCTTGGGCATTTTCATGACACTAAGCCGGAAGCTTTCGATTCGCTTTTTAACATCTTCAATGGCCGATGCATCGGCTTTAAACAGCGTATCAATTTTTTCAGATCGACCGGCTCCATATAAAAGGAAGGCAGTCCATACGTTTCCGACAATTACATCTACGGTTACCATAATGGAAAAAAGCGCAGCACTTGCACCAAAAACTTCCAGCATGGCGGCCTGGTTAGCACCACCGCCAATCCAGCTTCCGGCAACGGTGGTCATGCCGCGCCATACGGCATCGGCACCTTCTCCTCCAACCAATTCAGGATTGAACGTGGAGACGATGAGGATGGCCAATGGCCCGCCAATGATTACACCCAATGTTCCCATCAAAAACATGATAACGGCTTTTGGCCCGAGGCGTAAGATGGCTTTTAGATCAATGCTCAGCGTAAGTAAGATTAAACTGGCCGGCAGTAAATACCGCGATGCAATTTTGTACAATCCCGATTGTTCGCCTGAAATAATTCCGGTAGAGTTTAAAATACTGGGCAGAAAATAACATAAAAGCAGGGAAGGGACATAGGTATAGAATTTTTTCCAGAAGGGCGTATCGCTGCTGGCGGTTTTAAACACAAAGGCCAGGATGACCATGAGCAGGCCCAGCACTACGGCATCGTTGGTAATCAGGGGTTCGTGCATTTGCGGTTGGCTTTGGTTCAGACAATACTACCAAATTGATTTTAATTCATACCATTCACCGGATACAACTTTTGCATCACCGCCTTGCGTGTAAATTCTGAAGTGTGAAAAATCGCTGACCGGAAAAAAGGTCGAGGTGAGGCAACTGGTTCCTCCATCAGCAAAGAGCTCGGCAGAGGCAACATCGGCAAAAAGGTGAAAACGAATGACCGGATTATCCGAATAACGGGGTGCATCGTGTACTCCGGAAAATCCAGTGTAGAAATCACTTTTACCGGCTTGCGTGCGATCACTATAATAGCGATTTGAAACACGGTCATAACCGATGCGGATACGTTCACCGGCATCGTTCAGCAATTCGATACCAAACGCATCAGCGGTTGAACCGTTCAGATCAAATTCCAGTATGATTTCTGCGGATCCGTTGTATGCTTCGGTTTTAGCCTGGTCGATACTTCTTTTGTTTAGCCGCAACTGTTGAAGTTCCGGGGCGGGCGATGATTGGAGGCGGAGGCCTTGAGGCGTACTGGCGAGTGTCAGGTCGCGGGGGATGGTCATGGCGCTGCGCCAGCGTTGCGTAGGCACAACCTGTGCGTACAGCCAGTTGCTCATCCAGCCCATAAAAATTGTGCGGCCATCCGGAGCATTACTCCAGGTAACCCCGGCATAATTGTCGGGTCCGTAATCGACCCACAATTCGCTGGAAGGATCATGCTCACTTTTAAATGTGTGGCCATCAAACTCACCGATAAAGTATTGGGTTGCAGAACCACCGTTGGGCCCTCCGGGATTGATACTCACCAGTAGGATCCATTTGGTTTCGTGGGTACCCTGAACGGCAAGCGGAAACAAATCCGGGCATTCCCATACGCCTCCATGATTTCCATACTCGCTGCCAAATTCACCAGTCAGTTCCCAATCTTTCAGATTCTTTGAACGATAAAACTGAATCCGGTTGGCAACTGCCAACGACATGATCCAATGTTCAGATTCCTGATGCCAGAAAACGTTAGGGTCCCGGAAATCTTTTTCACCCGGATTTTTGATCACCGGGTTATTTTCATATTTCGTCCAGTTTCTTCCTTTATCGTTACTGTAAGCGATAGCCTGCGTTTCAAATCCTTTTTTGTGATACGTGAAGATGGCAACTAATGGATCTTCGGCTCCACTTTTAAATTCACTGGAGTTAGTGTTATCCACTACGGCACTTCCGGAGAAAATGTAACCAAGCGAATCGGGGTAAAGCGCTATGGGTAGGTGTTCCCAGTGGATCAGATCTTTGCTGATGGCATGTCCCCAGTGCATTGGCCCCCATACGGTACTGTCTGGATAGTATTGATAAAACAGATGATACTCGCCTTTGTAATACACCATCCCATTGGGATCATTCATCCAATTGGCCGGAGGAGTGAAGTGGAAGCGGGGTCGGTGGGGTTCTTTTTCTGTTCGATCATGTTTTTTTTCTGAACACGAAACCAGGATAATCACAACTATAAGCAGGATTGATCTGAACGCAAATTGATTTACCATTTTTATTGAATTTCAAGGTTGATTTGTTTAGAACTCCTTTTTAACCACTAAAAGAAAATAATTTTTATCTACTTCCAGGTATCCCTGCTCATAACAATAATGATAGATTGCTCCCTCCTTGGTTTTATACTGACTGGTAAAGTATCCAAAATCAAATCCTTTTTCATTTAGCTTGTCGCGGCTGATGCGGGTTTTACCGGTTGGATTTAAGGCCAGTAAAATACGCCTGTTTTTCCGCAGAATGTTGTTCACGTTGCGTACATAATTGGTTTCATCGCTGTTGAGTTTGTTGTTGTAGCTGATGCGGCACTGGTCGGAGCAGAATTTTTTATCGGCCCGGCCTTTAATTTTGTCTCCGCATTCGAGGCATTTTTTTTCGGAAGTCATGGATAGAAAAATCGTTGAGCAAGCAAAAGATCAATTTGTTCCTTTACCGGAGGGAGATCATGGATAGCTGTCTCCCATATAATATCTAGGTCCAAGGCAAAATACTGATGCACGTAAACATTCCGGGATCGGATCATTATTGTCCAGTCAATTGAGGAGACTTCACCACGTAACTCTTTTGAAATCCGGCTGGTTGCCTCACCGATATTTTCAAGTAATTTTAACACAGCTAATTGAAGCATGTAGTTATTGAGGAACTCTTCTTTTTTTACACCCTTTAAGAATTCAAGTATTGAGCCCGATGCTTCGGAAATATGAATCAGTCTTTGCTTGTCTCCTAACTTATCTCTCATAGACCAATTTCTTGTCTTTCTCAATAAAGGGTTGGATATGCCGGGAGATTCCATTTGCTGAAATGAGGTCTACTTTTCTGTGGAGTAGTTCTTCCAGTTTGATTTGCATGCCCACGAATTTGAACAGTCCTACCCGGTCATCTAATTCAACTATCAAGTCGATATCGCTCTTCTCATCTGCATCGCCACGGGCATATGAACCGAACAGGTACGCCCTTTTAACAGGCTGCGTGCGAAAAAATTCGCAGATGATGTCCATTTCATGCTTCATATCAAAAATGCCCTTGTTTATCAAAAATAAGCAAATTTTAACTTTATAGGAACCGTTTATAAACGTTTACAAACGAATATAACCGAAAGTAAGCGATTATCATACGAGTCGGTTTTTTTTCGCCCCCCACCTTTGCATCACCAACCCCAACAAACCGGTTGGCGGAGTTTCAAATCGTATGTTAAACCAATAAATTATACAGTTATGAAAAGTTTAAGAAACAGTGTGACGTTGATCGGTCGGTTAGGTAAAGACCCGGAAGTGAAAGTGTTTGGTGAGAAGAAGAAAGCTTCTTTCTCCATAGCCACCACAGACTCGTACAAGAATGCCAAAGGCGAAAAAGTGGAAGATACTCAATGGCATAACATTGTGATCTGGGGAAGCCTGGCGGGTGTGGTTGAGAAGTACCTGAAGAAAGGACAGGAAGTATGCGTAGAAGGTAAACTTGTACACCGCAACTACGAGACTTCGGAAGGTGAGAAGCGCTTCATCACCGAAATAAATGTCAACGACCTGTTGATGTTGGGCGGTAAGCCGCAGTAACGACTCTGGCTAGTTGGCAAAAAGCCTGGTTCAGCAATGAGCCGGGCTTTTTTATTTTCGATCCGGAACTGTTTCCTTTTATCAGGATTCTGTAACTTACCCGTACTGTCTGCATTCTTTATGTTTTGTTGGCGATTTCTGATTATTCTGATAGCTGGTATTGCCGGATCACCTGCGCTTTCTCAACAAAACCGGATCGATAGCCTTAAACAAGTAGC
>CAZOYJ010000049.1:0-19208 GCA_964583905.1 uncultured Roseivirgaceae bacterium | reverse complement strand
CCAGTACGATGGGGATCACTTTAATCAATCCGATCCAGATAATATCGCTTGCAGAAGCTGTTTGGCCCAGGGCCAGAAAATGCTGATAGCCTACATTCCACACTCCGAACGCCAGGCACGGCACCAGCGAAATCACCACGGTCATCATGAAGCGCTTCAGATCAACGGCATCGCGTACCTGTGCGCCCGTTGCCGGGGTAACCGTATTAGGTGAATAATTAAAGGTGTCGAACGCCTCATACAGGTAGAAGTATTTATGATACTTCCCCCCTTTTTCGAAGTCGTGTTTGACTTTATCTAATGTACTTCGTAAAAACTTCATATCAGCTATTCATCATTAAATCGATGCCTTCGCGCACAATGGATTGAACGCTATGCTTGGACACATCCACAAACTCGCACAAGGCCAGGTCTTCTTCAATTACTTCATAAATACCCAGGGCTTCCATTTCATCATAATCTTCTGCGATGATCGACTTCAACAGGTACGTGGGTAAAATATCCATGGGGGTAACCTGTTCAAAAGTACCCGTTTGCACGAACGCCCGGGGTTCTCCGCGGTAGTTGCTGTCGAGTACAAACTCACGTTTCGGATTGAGGAAAGAAAACAGGCCAAAGGCGCGGTGAAAACTCAGTTTTGATGCAGTGGGTTTAATCCAGCCTAAAAACTCGTAATAATCCCCTTCCGGAATTACCGTTACCAGGTGATCAAAAAATCCGATGTAGCCTTCCTTACTGATGCTGGTTCCGGTTAACACATTACCCGAAACCACCCGCACATGATCTTGTTTGAGGTTATTGGCTAACATCTTCTTAATGGAGGCCCCGGTATAGGTTTTATAATATTGAGGTGTTTTTACTTCCGATCCGGCCAACGCCACCACGCGGGAGGCATCATAGATGCCATTCAAAAACAATTTCCCGATCTGAATAACCCCATACG
This sequence comes from uncultured Roseivirgaceae bacterium, assembly GCA_964583905.1. Taxonomy (GTDB): domain Bacteria; phylum Bacteroidota; class Bacteroidia; order Cytophagales; family Cyclobacteriaceae; genus UBA2336. Next base: position 18,265 of record CAZOYJ010000049.1, on the reverse strand, counting down.
GGTTGATGGTCCAGACCACATCGCCTTTATTGATCGGATCGAGGTGGTGGACTTGAACGCCCACACAACCTGATGGATGCGGACCGGAAAATTTGTTTAACTCTACGCCCTTAACCTGCGAGAAAACGGAGGAAATTTCGCGTTCGGAGTGAACATTTACATGGACGTGTCCCGAAGTAAATTTCTTCAGCACATCTATTCCAACCTGGAAGTATTGTTCCTGGCCTTTAAACAGTATCCCATAATCTGGCGCTAACGGACCCGAGTCGAATGCAGAGATAAAAATGGATTTTGGCTTTTCGGCAGGATCAGCCACGGTACCAAACGGACGTTGCATCAGGTTTGGCCACACACCGCTTGCGAGCATTTGCTCCAATGCCTTTTCACGTGTGAGGCTTAAAATATCGGAAACCGAGTATTTGCTGAACTGAATATATTCAACCGTTTTATCCGCCAGAATTTTTACTTCCAGAAGTTTTCGTTTATCACCGCGCTTTACTTCTACCACTTCGCCACTTACCGGAGCGGTAAAGCGGATGTTCTCATGCTTTTTATCGTGGAAGAGTGGGGAGCCTGCTTTTACGGCATCGCCTTCTTTCACCATCATTTTCGGCATGTAAACTCCGTGAAAATCAGTGGGTTTTATGGCGAACGTTTCAGGTTGTTCAAGGTCTGCGAATTTCGGTGCGGCTTTCCCTGCAAGATTGATGTCGAAGCCTTTTTTTAACCGGATAAATTTGCCCATGTGTGCGGGGTAGTTTTTTGTTAGGTCGGGGCAAAATTAGTGATTAATCTGACATTAAAAAGGCTTTTTGGGGCACGTGGCCATTGAAATAACCGGCTAAAAAACTGGCCGGAATTTTTGCTAAAAAATCCGGTCAGGTGGCCCTGAGTATCCTGCTAAAAGCAAGCCGGATCACTTCATCAACCTGTTCATCTATCGTAATGTGTGTGGTATCGATAACCCGTGCATCGTCAGCCTTTCTTAGCGGGCTTTCCTTACGGGTAGTGTCAATCTGGTCGCGCCTTTTGATGTTTTCAATGACATCATCCAGGTCGATGAGCATATCCTGCGCCAACATTTCCTGTTGCCTGCGGTAGGCGCGCACCAGCATATCGGCCGTCATGAATAATTTCAACTCGGCCTGCGGAAAAACCACGGTTCCAATGTCACGGCCGTCCATCACAATGCCTTTTTCCTTACCCAACTTACGTTGCTGCGCCACCATGGCATCGCGAACTTCCTTGATAGCGCTTACCGGACTTACATGATCGGAGATGCGCATGTCACGGATTTCCTGCTCCACACACAGGCCATTCAGGAATGTTTCAGTTGATTTTCGCGCATTGATCTTAAAAGAAACATGAATTTTTTGAAGCGCTCTGTTGATTTCCTTCGGATTGGTCAGGGCAATGTGGTTATCCAGAAAGTACAGGGTAACGGCCCGGTACATGGCCCCGGAATCAATGTAGCGGTATCCAAGAATGCGGGCAACTTCTTTTGCCGTAGTGCTTTTACCGCAAGCTGAGTACCCATCGATGGCAATGATGATTTTATTCAGGTTCATCAGCAATCTTTTACCGGACAAGGAATGGGTTTGCCGGGTTTTAGTTTTTTATGCGGTTTGTTGGATGCACAGCCAACAAAAAGCACAATACAGAAAACGATCAGCAGGATTTTTTTTAATGAATTCACGCCTTTCAATTTGGACTCAAGTTATACCGTTATGAACAAAAATAAAAAGGGTGGTCTATCGTAATGATGAGTGAGCCTTTAAGGCGATGCTAAATCCAGTTTATCTACTCATCAATGGCTCGGATTACCATTCAGATCAATTTTAACTGTTCCTGAAGCCTTCGGATGCCAGAAGCATTACACGGCCGCAACACAATTTTAAAAGAATGGAACCTATTCCTTCCCCTTCCACGTTGAATTACTCAGGTAAATACATGTGTATGTTTTAACTTGAAAACCTTATAACCCGATATATGATGGCCAACAAAAAAAATGGTAATGCCGAAAAGCTGTTTCAAAATTTTGGCAAGAAAGTAGACAAATTTCTGAATGAACTAGACGAAGCCGGTACCAAACTGAACCAGGAGTTTGAAGGAAAATATGAAGAACTTAAAGAAGCTGCCGAACGCCTGAAAAACGAAGCTGAAAACAAAGAACGCTGGAAGGAAGTGGAGTCCAGTTTAAAAAAGGCCGGCAAGGAATTGGAGAAAGCCTTTAAAGCAGCCTTTAAGAAGAAAGAAAAATAAGCACGGAAACTAACCAACAGTTGACAATAAAGCAATTGACAAAGGTTTGTCAATTGCTCATTGTCAATTGTCAACTTAAATTTTTACCGCCTTCCATTTTCCCTGACGGAAAATCAGGATGCTCACCACTGCCAAAAGCGACTCGGCAATCACAATCGCCAGGTACGTTCCTTTCGGGCCAAGGTTCCACACAATAGCCAGGAAGTAGGCTAACGGAATCTGAAACATCCAGAAAGCAAAGAAATTCAGAATCGTTGGCGTGCGGGTATCGCCTGCTCCATTAAACGATTGTGCCACCACCATGCCGTAGGCATAAAAAATATAACCTAGCGAAACAATTTGTAAACACTGAATAGCATTGACCAACACTTCAGTGTCGGTGGTGAACAATTCCACGATGGGCCGGGCTAGTGTATAAAAGAGAATGGTAATACAAGCCAGGAAAATCATGTTGAAAAATCCGGTGCGCCACACCGATTGTTCTGCACGCTTGGGTTGACCAGCACCCAGGTTCTGGCCCACCAGTGTAGCCGCGGCATTGGCCATACCCCAGGCGGGTAAAATGGCAAACACAATCACCCGGATAGCAATGGTATAACCGGCTAACGCGGCCGTTCCAAAATGCGAAACGATGCGCACGAGGAAAATCCAACTGGCCGAGGCAATAATGAATTGCCCGGTTCCACCGGCTGAAACTTTAATCAAACGCCAGATTATACCCGGATCAAGCGCCAGGTTATCGCGATGGATTTTGATCAACCCTTTTCCAAACACCAAATGCGATACCTGGTACAACACGCCAATACCTCTTCCGATAGTAGTGGCAATGGCTGCACCTTCCACACCAAAAGCCGGTATCGGGCCGAGTCCGAAAATAAAAATCGGATCCAGGATGATGTTTAATCCATTCGACAAAATCAATACCCGCATAGCCAACGATGCATCGCCTGCTCCACGGAAAATGGCATTGATCAAAAAGATCATTATAATGGTAACATTGCCGCCCAGCATCCACCGGGTATACCCCGCTCCGGTGGTAATCACACCTTCGGAAGCTCCCATCAACGCCAGAATATCTTCTGCGAACAACAACCCAATGATGCTGATCACGACCGATACGCCAAACGCCAGGTAGATGGCTTGCATGCCAGCCTTGGCCGCTTCGCTGATGTTCTGTTCGCCAACCCTGCGGGCCACCATAGCGGTTGCGCCCATGCTCAACCCTATGGCTAATGAATAAACCAGTGTAAGTATTGATTCGGTAAGGCTAACCGTAGCCAACGATTCAACCCCCAATCGACTAACAAAAAATGCATCCACAATCGCGAAGAGCGATTCCATCAACATTTCGAGGATCATCGGCACCGATAAGAGAAATATAGCCCGGTCGATGCTGCCGGATGTGTAACTTTGCTCCTCGCCTTTGATGGCTTGCTTGAGCAAACGAAATAATGATACTGTTTTGGTAAAAACAGACATGCCTATGAAAGTTTAGTAGTAAGAAATAAGGAGAAAGAAAGATGCTTGGTACGTAACCAAATAAAATCCGCGAACAAAACCCCGAGTGGGGTTCGTGTACCGGAAGTTTAGAATACAAGCTTCATAGGCAATTGGAATTGGGGGTTGTAAAACCCGCGTGGCAAAGATCACGAAAAATTATCTGAAAGGTTGCGCGTCATTGAGATTTTTTAAAAAAAATTCCAACCCGGAGCGATGAAAACGAGTCTATTAAACTGTTGGACCTAAAATTTGTGATGATGAAAAAGCTTGTTGCACTACTCCCCTTGATTTTAGTATTAGCCTGTCAGGATTCAGGTATTGACACTGATAATCCACCTAACCTGCGCACCCTTTCGGCAGCCGAAGTACAGGTTGCGGGCGGCACCAACGACTTTGCATTCCAATTGTTCAAAAATCTACCCACAGGCAATACCGAAAACGCATTCATATCACCCCTCAGTGTCAGCATGGCCTTGGCTATGGTGTTGAACGGGGCCGAAGGCGAAGTGCGTCAAAGCATTCTGAACACGATTGATTTTAAAGACCTCACAGCAGAAGAAGTAAACGAAGGATATAAAAACCTGACCAAATTGCTACTGTCCATGGATAAAAAGGTTACCATGGGTATCGCCAATTCCGTTTGGTATGATAAACAGTGGACTATCAATACCTCGTTCGCCAACCTTATTCGCGACTATTATGACGGCATTGTAAAAGAACTGGATTTCAAACAACCTGCATCGAAAGATGTTATTAACCAATGGGTGGAAGACAAAACCCATAAGCGGATAAAAAACCTGATTGAAGAAATTAACCCAGACGAGATCATGTTCCTGGTGAACGCCATTTATTTTAAAGGTGATTGGAAATACCGTTTTGACAAAACAAAAACAAAGAACACACCTTTTACTTCGCTGAGTGGCGCTTCGGCAACTGTAAGTATGATGCATTCGGCCGGGGTTAAAATGAATTATGCGTATCCCGATGGGTTGGTACTGGTTGACATCCCCTATGGAAACGGCCAATTTTCATTTACGGTATTGATGCCTACGGATCATACTGCCTTGCCCAACTTAGTGGAAGGACTTTCTGCACAAACCTTCTCGCAATGGCTTGACCAATCGATTGCCATTGAAGCTGAACTTGAGCTTCCACGGATGAAGATGGAATGGAAAGAAAACCTAAAACAAACCCTCGAAAACCTCGGTATGTTGATGGTTGGATTTCCGTTGCTGTTCGAAGATGTAAATCAGACTCTGGAAATCAGTCGGGTTGTGCACCAGACTTTTCTTGAAGTGAACGAAACAGGCACTGAAGCAGCCGCTGCAACTGCTGTGGGCATTCAGCCTACCAGCATGCCAACGACACCTCGAAAAATTACCATCGATAAGCCCTTCATATTTATGCTGCGCGAAAAGCACACGGGTGTTATTCTGTTTATCGGTCAGTTAACCGACCCGGCTGCGCTGTAATCAAACACTAATCGAATCGTAAACAATTACTTTCTCCCACAGGGAAGAACAATCCTCAACAAACTTTTTGTGGATGGGATGTTCCTGGTAAATATCCTGTCCAGCCACATCCTCGAAGAAGATCAGTTCCGAAACACTGAAGGAGTTGTCCACCACTTCACGCTTTTCAGTGGCAGCAGGGATTCCGACATGAAGTTCGCGTACCGTTTCAATTTTTTCGAGTGTACGGATGCCGGCAATCAGTTTCTCGCGGTCAGCAGCCGACTCCGGATTTTTCAACCAGAAAAAGACGTGGTGCAACAAGGCAGGTTTTTGTGTAGTTATACCTGCACAAGATACGGACGCGCCCGCGGCTAAAACAGATGCGGAAGTAATAAACGATCTTCGGGTAATAGGGGCCATACACTTAATCTTTTTACTCAAGATACACTTTATCCGGAAATCGGTATCTTTTGGCTTCTTACCGATTGGCACATGATTGAATTTTTCCAAACCGAAAAAACCCGGAGGCTTATACCGCAGTACAAGCAATTTCTGGAAGAGCACCTCTACCCGATTGAACTGGAAGTATTAAACAAACCGTTTCGCCAGTCGCTTCCCGGATTACAAGATCTCCGCAGCCACGCAAAATCAAAAGGCTTGTTCACGCCTCATCTTTCCGAGAAGGATGGCGGTCCGGGATTATCATTGGTTGAGTTTGCGCAAATCAGCGAACTGCTCGGCACCTCTCCATTGGGACATTACATCTTCAACTGCAACGCACCCGATATTGGCAATATGGAGCTGATGCATGCCTTTGCTTCGGAGTCGCTCAACGAAAAATTTCTGAAGCCCTTGCAACAGGGAGACATACGCTCCTGTTTCGCCATGACCGAGCCGGGTTTTGCCGGATCAAACCCCACACAAATGGGAACAACGGCTGTGCGTGACGGAGACGAGTATGTTATTAACGGGCACAAGTGGTTTACCTCCAGTGCCGATGGCGCCTCCTTTACCATTGTGATGGCGGTAACCAACCCGGATAACACGAATCGGTATGAACGCGCCAGCATGATTCTGGTGCCTTTGCCGCATGAGGGTGTTACGTTGGTAAGAAACATTCCGGTGATGGGCGATGCAGGTGAAGATTATTTAAGTCTTGTTGAACTGAGGTTTACCAACTGCAGGGTTCCGGTTACGAACCGAATCGGGGAAGAAGGTAAAGGATTTGCGTTAGCACAAGCCCGATTGGGCCCCGGCCGCATTCATCATTGTATGCGGTGGATCGGCATTTGCGAACGGGCATTCGGGATGATGTGTGCCCGTGCTGCTACACGAGCATTGGATGAAACCCGTATGCTGGGGCATCAACAGATCATTCAGGTTTGGATTGCCGAGTGCCGCGCCAACATCCAGGCTGCCCGGTTAATGGTACTGCACGCTGCCGATGCCATGGAAAAACAGGGCGCCAAATCGGTGAAGGAAGAAATTTCAACCATCAAATTTTTTGTAGCCAACGTGCTGATGGATGTGCTCGATAAAGCTATTCAGGTGCATGGTGCACTGGGTGTTACCGATGACACATTGCTCGCTTTCTGGTTCAGGCACGAACGCGCCTCGCGCATTTATGACGGGCCGGATGAAGTTCATAAAACGGCCTTAGCCAAACACATTTTGAAACAATACGGACTGAAAGTGTAATCATTAATGGACCCATTAACTACAGATCTGCCCGGACCCGCACGAGAACAAGAAGCACCTGATATCCAGGCCCTCAATAACTACTTACAACAAGAAGCACCTTACCTGGGCGTAGTACAATCCATTTTGCAATTTCCCGGGGGGTACTCTAACCTTACGTTTTGCCTGAAAACGGAAAACAAAGAATTGATTTTAAGAAGACCGCCCATTGGCGCCAACATCAAATCAGCGCATGATATGGGCCGGGAGTTCACGGTGCTCAGCAAACTGAAAGCACATTACACCCGGGTGCCGAATCCTATTTTGTATTGCGATTCACCTGATGTGATCGGAGCACCATTTTATATTATGGAGCGGTTGAAGGGCGTGATCTTGCGGGCTACCAACGCCCGAAAGCTGACCATCGCAGAAGATCAACTCAGAAATATTTCGGAAGCCTTGATCGATAACCTTGTTCAACTACATGCCATCGATATTTTTGAAACCGGGCTGGACCAACTGGGTAAACCCGATGGCTATGTATCGCGACAGGTGGAAGGCTGGATTAAGCGGTACTACCAGGCCGAAACCGATAAACTTGAACACATGGATGCACTGGCCGTGTGGCTGAAGCAAATCCAACCGCCAGTGCAAAAACCAACTTTCCTCCACAACGATTACAAATATGACAATGTAGTGCTGAACCCGAACAACCTGACTGAAATTGTGGGTGTGCTGGATTGGGAGATGGCCACCGTTGGCGATCCGCTGATGGACCTGGGTGCCAGCCTGGCATATTGGAGTGAAGCCAAGGATGATCCGGTACTGCAGTCGTTTAACCTTACCGCCCTACCTGGAAATTTAACCCGGCAGGAAGTGGTAACCCGGTATGCCGAAAAAAGCAAGCGCGATGTTTCCGGCATCTTGTTTTATTACGTCTTTGGGTTATTCAAGAATGCCGTTATTGCCCAGCAGATTTATGCACGCTGGAAACAGGGCTTCTCGAAAGATCCTCGTTTTGGCGGGTTGCTGATGGTGATCAGAAGCCTTGCAAAGCTTGGGGTTGAGTCGGTTGACAAACAGAAACTTTAGCGTAACGGGTGCAGGTTTCCTGCAACGTATAACCTTCATCAAATATTTATGTACGCACTCTCTTCACATTACACTCAAAAACGCGCCTTCATTACGGGCGCGGCCTCCGGCCTTGGTAAAGCATTATGCCTTGAACTGGCTGCCGATAACTGGACTATCGGCCTAAGCGATGTAAACCAAAAGCAACTCGCCATCACCTATCGTGAAATTGAGCACCTGGGCGGAAAACCCATCTCCTTTCCGTTGGATGTATCCGATAAAAATCAATACCGAAGTGTAGCGGAAGATTTTCTGCAACAGACCGGGGGTATCGACCTGCTGGTAAACAATGCCGGTATTGGTGACGGTGGAAATTTTGAGGAATATCCGTTGGCCGATTGGGAACGCATGGTCGCGATTAACCAGATGAGTGTAGTGTATGGCTGTCACCTGTTTATTCCATCCTTTAAGAAACAGCGTTCCGGTCACATTATAAACATTGCCAGCCTGGCGGCTATAAGCTGCGCCCCGCAAATGGGTGCGTACAACATGACCAAGGCGGCAGTATTGGCCATTAGTGAAACCCTGTATGGCGAGTTGATGGACGATGGCATCCATGTATCGTGCGTAATGCCTTCGTATTTCAGAACCAACATTGCCGGGAGTGTGCGCGGTGGCGACCGGATTAAACGAATTACCCAGGCGTTCGTCCAACGTTCCGGGATTGAAGCCAGGGACATTGCACAAGAAATTTTACTTCGGGCCGGGAAGCAGGAACTCTACATTGTGTTGCCGGCCAAAGCCCGGAAGTTGTGGTGGCTTAAAAGGCTCATGCCTGTACGGTTCAGAAAAATGGTGAAGGAAAAGTATTTTGAAGCCGTGAACCAGATCAAGTAATACAGGTTAAATAATTTCGTTCGAAGAAATTTTCTTCAACACTCCCTTCCTTATCGCGATATTTACCGGGCTAAACGGTGATGCAGATGGTGAAGGTATCTTTCAGGATTGCGATGTTGTTGTTCAGCGTGAAGAGCATTGCTCAACACACTGTAAAAGACAGTACCACTACCTTCGTTGGCGCCCAGTTGCATTATGGGTACATTATTCCGCATGCGAAAGATTTAACCGATATAGCCGGATCAAATCCCTACGGATTCACGGCAGAAGTTTCGCGCATCCGCCACACACTGAAAGCCTGGAACAATTGCAATTGCATCAGCCAGACGGGATTATCATTAAGTTATTTTAATTTCAACAATCCACAAGAATTAGGCAACAGTGCAACCTTGATGGTGTTTACTGAGCCCCGGCTAACCTTCCATAAGTTTAATTTGAGTGTCCGGGCCGGAATGGGGCTTTCGTATTTATCGCGTGTCTATCACCCGGAAAAAAATCCAAACAATTTGTTTTTCAGCAGGCCGTTCAGCGGCATTTTGCAAGCTCAATTTAATGTACGCCACGGGTTGAGCAATTCCTGGTCGCTTCGTACAGGGGTTTCTTACAATCATATTTCCAACGGAGGCTCGCGTCAACCCAACAAGGGCATGAACTTTCCGGTGCTCAACCTGGGCATAGAACACTCCATCAATCCCTTGCCGTTTCAGCCGAAAAGAAAACAATCCCTACCCGATCGGTCGATGCAATACTATGCCGGAATATTTTCGAATACCCGCGCCATTGATGAGGGGGGCAGCACAAGCAAACGGAAAGCAGTGGTCGGCCTGCAAGCGGGGCTGTTTAAACCACTCGGTTACATGCACGGTGCGGGTGCTGCTGTTGAAGTGAGTCATGACGGGGCATTAAAAGAACGGGCACGCTTAGGCGCAGCAGATTATGATCATCGGATAGTATCGGTATTGCTGCGGCATCATTTTCTGTTTGGCCGGTTTGATTTATCGCAGGCGATGGGTGTGTACGTGCATCACGAAACCCCGCATCCGCATGCCGTATTTCAGCGGTATGCGCTGGAGTATAAATTATTCCGCCACATCAAAGCAGGCTTTTCAATGAAAGCACATCTTCACGTGGCGGAGCAAATGGACATTCGCGTACTGGCGATCTTCTGATTACCAGGTTGTCTGGTTGATGTTCTTGGCAGCTTTTAATATATCCCTTCTACTTACTTGCCCGATCAACACGCCATTATCAACAATAGGCAGCCTGCGGATAGGACTGATAAGAAATTCATTTGCCGCCTGCACTACATCGCTGTCGGACGACAGCGTTTTAACCTTGGCCGTCATATAATCCGAAACCTTCCGATCGGATGTTGGCAGGTTATGGTAAGCCTGGTCAACAATTATCCGGAGGCAATCTTTTTCCGAAATAATGCCCACCAGTTTGCGGTTGCTGTCCAGCACCGGGGCTCCGGATATGCCCTTCTCTATAATAATATCAATTACCTCCTGGATGGTTTGATCCGGAGTAAACGTAATCATACGCCCCGCGCCAACCATGTACTTGGTTACCGACTCATACTTCGGCTGACCCGCAGCCAATTCTTCCTTCGATTTCATAACAGGTTTAAAATTCATATCGATTATTTAGTTTTAGGTTTGATACTTGATCGATCAAATAGGCCTTAATGGGGGTCTTTTTGCCTTTTCGGTATTACGTCAGTATGAAAGTACAAAAAAAAATCTAAAAGCACCTTGCCCGAAAACCGCCTGGTCTTTTACAACCTTAAGCTTCAGCCCAATGCCCGCTACACGAACCACCAATACAAAAGGCTCCTTGTGTTTTTTCAGGAAGAAGCCTGACATTTATCATACAGCATGCCATGAATAATAAATAGATTACGTTTCTAAACTAAAATACCATGAACAAAAACATCAGCTCCATACTATTAGCCGGTTTGGTCGTATTACTGGTTAGTGTCGCGTTGCTTTACATTGCCATTTTCTTCTTCCCCTTGCTTATGGAAGAATACTACAATGCGGTATTTCGGTCGTCCTCGTTTGAAACCGATTGGTTGTTTTATGCGCATCCCTTCGTGTTGAGTGCCGGACTCTATTGGTTCTGGGACCGCTTCAAAGGCATTCTCAGTGGTTCATTTATTATCCGCGCTGTAAAAGTTGCCTTTACGTATGGTGCCGTTGCTATTCTACCAGTATTGTGGCTAACGTTCAGCGCTATTGATATTTCCTTTATGATGGTTATCACCTGGCTGGTGTATGGCATCGTTCAGGCCATGATTGCAACCCTGGTATTTGCCTGGAGACACCCTTAATTATACACCTTTATTGGCCAGCTTAAAGTAGATGGGCAATACCATCCGCTGACGAACCGGGCGACCCCGTTGCTTGCCAGGTTCCCAGGGCGGGGCACCTTGCATGATGCGGACTGCTTCTTCATCACAACCGGCTCCTATTCCCTTAATTACATTGATGTTGTTAATAGACCCGTCTCTGTCAACGATAAACTCAACAAACACTTTGCCCTCCACATTCAGCCTGCGGGCTTGAGCCGGATAGCGGATGTTTTCGGAAACATATTGGTAAAAAGCTCCCATGCCACCTTTCGGAGCAGCCGTTTGCTCAACCACCAGGAATATTTTGTCGGGTTCTTCTTCTTCTATGACAACCGGAGCTGATTCCACAATGGTAAACTCCTGGGTTACGGTTCTATCGGTAACATCAATATCGAATTGCACATTGATCTCCTCTTTAATCTCCTCCTCGTTGGGCACTTCAATAATGCGTGGCTGTTGAATAACAATCGGTGGCGGAGGCAATTGTTCTGTTAACGGCACATCGGCTATTTCTTCAAAGTTTGTGCTTTGCTGAACTACCTGAACAACCTTGGTTGCAGGTGCGGATTTGTATTCAAAGGCAGCAACAATCATCAACATGGTAATCATTAAGCTGAAGCTTAAGATCAGCGGCCTTTTTTTGTCTAAATCGGCCCGGGTTGTTTTTTTGGGTTCATGAAACAGTGGCATAACACAATCGTTTAGGGGTAATCGAAATCTTTACCGATGTTATGCTTTATATCCATCAACTACCATGACCTTTGTTAGGCAGGCGGGTGATTCTCAACATTCCGGAATGCAGCAAAAGCCTGACAAATGAAAGTCTCTGCACTAAAAACAGCTAATTAACGCGTTTCTGGTAATCCCGGATCGTTAAGCCAATGGAACAGATAAGCGCCAGGGCGAACAATCCGCCCGTAAGGTAGTCGGTTGCTTGATCGGAAAGCCGCCAACCGAGGATCCGATCCATCAGGTAGGCGACATACGAAACGGGCAAGTCTTTTTCCCCCATTCGGGTGAGCACTTCAAAATGCCAGTCGGTAAGCGGGCAATAACCTATGCCCTTCCACAATCCGAGAATAAACCACGAAGCTCCGGTTAACAGGAGCAGAATAAGATTGAGTCGCCTGGTTTTGAGGAAAACCCATCCCGTCAGGTTAAACACGATAACAGCACCATGAAGTACCATAAAAGATCCATCCAGCAGCTTGTACATGAACATAACTGGATTAGAAAATCATGTAGAGTGCAAAGAGAATAACCAGTAAAATCACAACCCATTTTAAGGCCGGATTGGTTTGTGGAAATTCATACCCACACACCGGACAAACGGTGTTACCGGCATCAATTTCCATGGCGCAGGAAGGGCATTCTTTTTTAGCTGCCATGCATCCGTTGGGGTTTAATACCTTCGGTAAAACTCCTGGATCTTTGTGGTTAACTGGTTAAAGATCGGCCGGGTAAATTCAATAAATAAATCCTGCGGAGGTGGAGGGACCAACTCACGTTGTTTTGTCAACTGCAATTGTTCAGGAGAAAGTGCACGTTCATCACCGTTGAAGGTTGCCCATTCGGATCTCCACACAAATTCACCTGGCATTTTTTCAGCTGATAATACTGCGCCAGTTGTGGCGTCTATAATCCGGAAACTCAACAGGCCTTTTGAGGTCGTTGTTTTACGGTAATGGTACAGCGTGGCTTTTACGGTATTATAAATTTTTATTGTATCCGTTTCCTGGCGGGTAATGTCCAGGTAATCGAGCCACGAATTAGTACCCGCTGATGCCAGCAACAAATTGCTGTACTTAAACACCGATGATTGCGAATTGCCGCTGTTTCCTTTTGATTGACCGGGTTTTGATTTATCCTCACACGTTCCAATAAAATCGCCATGGGCAAGGTGTGCCGCCAGGGCAGCCTTAGAGACAACCAGGGTATGGCGGTTCTGTTCATTGCCGGGCGGAATATGGCAGATGGTTACGCGGTCTTTTTCGTCCAGCTTTTCTTCGGCAAACGGGTCTTCCTGCTTTTCGTCTTTCTTTTCATCTTTTGCCCCTCCATCCGGCTTGCCCGTTGCTGGAGGTTCTTCTTTCTTTTCATCCTTGTCGGCAGGAACGGGGTCAGCAGGGGTTTCTTTTTTCCCTTTTTCAGAATCCGAAGTATTACCACCTGATTTGGTTTCACCACTTACCAGCGATGAGGCAACATACGTTCCTACCACCACGCTGTCGCGTTCCAGTTTCACTTCGCGTTCATGCATGAACACCTGGCCTACAACAAATTCATCAAACGCCACCTGGATGATGTGATCCGGTTTCAGGTTCAGGTTTTGCGCTTCAACCCATGTATAGAACCTTACAAATTCGTTGATGGATGTGCTGTGCAAAAACTCAGAAACCTTATTATTAAAAAATTCTGCACTCACCCCAATGTTCCGGGTTTGTACCGGAATGGGTTCCATCATTACTTTCAAAGTTGCTGCCCATAAGGCAGCCGACAGCATTTCGGTGACATCTTTATAACCGGGCACAAATGCATCGCAGTCTTTAAAATGCCGATAGGCCACTTTCGCCCGGTCGCGGGTACCGGCTGCAAGCGCCAGCACACCGGCCAGGTATCTTTCTTCAGCCGCATTTCGTTTGGCTTCATCCAATTTTGCATAATAGTTAGTTGGATTGGGGATTACCCGCAAGGCTCCGGGCGACCGCCTGATTTCATCGTACATCACATTAACCGAGGTATAGTACGATACTACCTCAGACCATTTAAATTCAGCATTGGAAGCGAGCGCGGCTTTCGCGCGATCGTCATAGTATGCCACCGCCAGCGGATAGGCTTCACGCAATGTTTCAATTGATTTTTTATGGTTGGCATCTCTTCGAAGCCGGTTGGTGGAGGTCATCACCGCGTCAAAATAATTGCCCGAGATGTAAGCCTTTTTTCCGGATGAACAGGAATCAAGCAAAAGAAAAGCGCCAAGACAAAAGAAAATCAAGGGGTAAGCACGTGCCATGGTCTGGAAATTTTAACGGAAGGTACTAAATTTAAAAACATGACCTGCGCAAAAACCAACTGGATTATTAATAAAAAAGCCGGTGCATAAATCCGCAACGGCTTTTACCTGAGTTTAAATCAAATTAACCGATGGTTACCCGCTTGAATTCGGCAACCGTCAGTCCTTTGGTAACGCTGTCTAAATATTGCGCCACCGTTTTGCTGTTGTCTTTCACAAATGCCTGGTGCAACAAGGTGTTATCCTTGAAGAACTTGTTCAGCTTACCCTGGGCAATTTTTTCAACCATATTTTCAGGTTTTCCTTCGGCCAGGATTTGCGCTTTGGCAATTTCAAGTTCCTTCTCAATAACCGACTTATCAACAGAAGATTCATCTACTGCTACCGGGTTCATGGCGGCAATCTGCATGCCTACATCTTTGCCGGCATCGGTAACATCCGATCCGTTAACCCCTTTCAGCGATACCAGTACGCCCAGCTTTGCACCTGCGTGGATGTAAGGCACAACCGCCTCACCCGACATTTGTACATACTCGCTTACTTCAATCTTCTCCCCGATCTTGCCGACCAGTTCCACAATTTTATCGTTCAACGAAAGCTCACCGGCCTTCAGGTTTAACAGGGCATCCTTGTCGGCAGGATTGTTGGCGAAAGCCGTTTCAGCAATCAACTTGCCCAACGCCTGGAATTCTTCATTCTTGGCTACAAAATCCGTTTCACAGTTTAGGGCAATTAAAACGGCAGCTTTTTTATCTTCGCTAACCTTTACAAATACCGAACCTTCCTTCGCATCCCGATCGGAACGGGAAGCCGAAACTTTCTGACCTTTCTTTCTTAATATCTCAATGGCTTTTTCAAAATCACCTTCGGCTTCGGTAAGGGCTTTCTTACAATCCATCATACCGGCACCGGTCATTTGCCTGAGTTTGTTTACATCTTGTGCGGAAATTGACATCTCTTTATGATTTTAGATTTACGAATTTAATTTGGGTACACATTAAAAAAATAAACATCGACTGCGAGCCGATGTTTACTTCTATTCTTATCGGCAGCTACCGTCCATCAGTTGGCTAAAGTTGGTCAACTGAATCCGGTCAGCTGTCAACTTACTTAGCCTCTTCAACGGCTTCGTCTACTTTTCTTTTTTCTTCCTCTTCCTTCTTCAGGTTGGCTTCCTCCTTATCCTTCTTCCGCTCCATCAGCGCTTCTTCAATGATGCTTCCGATGTAATTGGTAATTAAGGAGATAGACTTGAAGGCATCATCGTTAGCCGGAATTGGAAAATCCACTACGGTTGGATCGGAGTTGGTATCGACCATGGCAAATACCGGAATATTCAGTTTCTGCGCTTCGGCTACCGCAATGTGCTCGCGCTTCACGTCAATAATGAACAGGGCAGCCGGTAACCGGTTAAGGTCAACAATACCTCCTAATTGCTTTTCAAGTTTTGCCTTTTCACGGGTTAAGGTAAGGCGTTCTTTCTTTTGCAGGTTCAGGTAAGCTTCGTCTTTCATCAGCTTATCGATCTGCGATAACTTCTTCAATGACTTACGGATGGTTGCAAAGTTGGTGAGCATACCGCCCAGCCATCGTTCGGTAACGTAGGGCATATTCAGCCGCCTGGCTTCTTCCGTAACAATATCCTTAGCTTGCTTCTTGGTAGCTACGAACATGATTTTACGGCCCGACCGTACAATGTTTTTCATTGCGAAAGCGGCCTCTTCCAGGCATGCAAGCGATTTGTGTAAATCGATAATGTGGATGCCGTTGTTTTCCATGAAGATGTACTCGGCCATCTTCGGGTTCCACTTACGGGTAAGGTGACCGAAGTGAACACCTGCTTCCAATAAATCCTGATAGGTTAATTTCTTTGCCATGTGCTGATGTTTTCGATTAACGTTTGCTGAACTGGAATTTCTTTCTTGCTTTTCTTCTTCCCGGCTTTTTACGCTCTACCATACGGGAGTCGCGGGTTGTGAGGCCCTCTTTCTTTAATACAGCTTTGCTTTCCGGGTTAAACAGAAGAAGAGCGCGCGTAATACCCAAGCGAACAGCTTCGGCCTGGCCTTTAATGCCACCGCCCTCAACGTTAATGGATACATCGTATTGGTTCTCGGCTTTAAGCGCTACTAAGGGCTGCTTAACCAGTGTCTGGTGAATCTCAGAGAGAAAGTACTCTTTGAGATCACGGGCGTTTACTTGAATGTCACCTTTGCCAGGCTTTACATAAACCCTGGCTACAGAAGTTTTCCTTCTACCCGTTGCGTTGAAAATCTCCATGAATTATAGTTATAGTTTAATTTCTTTTGGTTGTTGTGCTTCGTGCGGATGCGCATCACCGGCATATACATGCAAGCTGCGGAACTGCTCGCGGCCTAACCTGTTTTTCGGCAACATGCCTCTTACCGCATGTTCTACCAAACGTTCAGGATGCTTGGCGCGGATGTTGGCAGGCGTATGCTCACGCTGACCTCCGGGATATCCCGAGTGCGTATAAATCACGCGGTCTGTCCACTTTTTCCCGGTCATTCTTACCTTTTCAGCATTGATGACTACGACATGGTCGCCACAATCCACATGGGGCGAATAGCTGGTTTTGTGCTTGCCCTTGATAATGTGGGCTACCTGACTGGCAATACGCCCCAGAACTTTGTCCTTGGCGTCAACCAGAATCCAGGTTTTTTCTACAGTTGCCTTGTTGGCATGAGTGGTTTTATAGCTCTGATGATCCACGTTTTTCTATTTAAAAATCAACAAAATCGACCCTTCCTTTAAAAAGGGACACAAAGGTAAGCGGATGCATTCTGAAATGCAAACAGAGCGCAAATTTTGCGGTTTGCTATCCGTGATGGTTTAAAAACGGCTATTGATTCTTTTCCAATTGCCGGATTAAGGCACTGAAATCCTTGGGATAGGGCGCCTCTATTGTAGCCTCTTCTCCCGACAAGGTGTTAAATACCAGGGCCTTTGCATGGAGCGCCATCCGTTTCGACAGCGGTTCTTCATCGGTAAATTTCTTGAGGTTGAACCCTCTTTTTATACTGGAAAGAAAAAACGGCTTGCCCCCATAGGTTTCATCACCGGTAATCGGGGCATTCAATACCGACAAATGGATGCGGATTTGATGCATCCGTCCGGTTACCGGACGACACTCAACTAATGTATGGGTACGGTAAACCTTTCGGGTTGTAAACCAGGTCTGGGCAGGTTTACCCTCGCGCTTATTGATTCTTACCCGGCCATCCTCTGTCTTCACAATAGGTGCATCCACCAACTGATCTTGAAAATTATGAATGCCATCGGTTAGGGCATGGTAGATCTTTTGCACCTGACGCTTTTCAAATTGGATGCTTAAATGCCGGTAGGCTTCCGGATTTTTAGCGAATACCATTACGCCCGAAGTGTCTTTGTCCAGTCGGTGGCAGGCCTGTGCTTCGGGTACCTGTTCCCTGGCCAGTTCCAGCAGGTTTAGCGGGGATGTTCGATCATTAAGGCTGGAGATGTAGGGCGGTTTGTTGATGGCCACATAATCCTTGTCATCCCAAATTACCAGGTCTTCAAACTTTAGTTTTCCTATAACTGCCATTAATCTTTATCGTGTCCACTATCGGGTTTTACGCGCGGCAATTTAAAACTAAAGTCGGCACCTTTTCCGGGGGTGCTGCTAACTTCTGCTTTGGAGCCGTGGTTTTCCAGAATGTGTTTTACTATGGCAAGGCCCAACCCGGTGCCGCCCTTTTCGCGACTTCGGCTTTTATCTACACGGTAAAAGCGTTCGAAAATCCGGCTTACATGCTCGGGAGGAATACCTTCACCAAAATCACGCACGTGGGTGGTTACGAATTTTTTGGTCAGTTCAAAACTCACCACTACATCGCCTCCTTCATAGGAGTGTTTGATGGCATTGGATACCAGGTTGGTCATGACCTGGAATATCCGTTGCCAGTCGGCATAAACAATTACTGGCTTTCCATGGACATGAACCTTTAGCCGGATGTTGCGCTTGGCGGCTTTCTCTTCGAGTTGTTCAAAAACTTC
>CAZOYJ010000048.1:16541-19454 GCA_964583905.1 uncultured Roseivirgaceae bacterium | reverse complement strand
TGTTTTGGGATAGTTCTTCAAACAATCAGGAAAACATTATTTTCTTTTAAAAAATTTTACTTTAACTTGATCGCTTAATATTTTCCTAAACTAAACTTAAACCTATGAAGAAGTTTTTACTACTATGCTTCTCGTTGGCTTTTGCGGCATCGGTGTATGCCCAGGAGCGAACGGTAACAGGTAAGGTTACTTCCGCTGAAGACGGATCCCCCTTACCAGGCGTAAACGTGGTGCTGAAAGGCACAAGTACGGGTACGGCCACTGACGCGGATGGTAATTTTGCCATTTCTGTCCCGACTACTGGCGGTAGCCTCACGTTCTCCTTTATTGGATTGCAAACCCAGGAAGTACCAATTGGCGACAGAACGGTTGTCAATGTTTCGTTGGCGCTTGATGTGGCTCAGCTTGGCGAAGTTGTGGTTACGGCCCAGGGTATAGTGCGTGACAGACGCGCACTTGGGTATGCGGTAACCCAGGTTAATGAAAAGCTGATTGCCCAGCGCCCTGAATCTGACATTGGACGTATCCTCCAGGGTAAAGTCCCGGGTGTTAACATCACCTCTACGGGTGGTGTTTCCGGTACCGGTACCAACATCACCATTCGTGGCTACTCTTCTATTAATGGCTCTAACCAGCCCTTATTCGTAGTAGATGGGGTAACTTTTAACTCCAGCACCAACGCCCAACAAGGGTTTACTACGGGTGGACAGACGACCACCAGCCGTTTCTTGGATATTGACCCCAATAACATTGAAAGTGTTAGCGTGTTGAAAGGTCTTTCAGCAACGGTGTTGTACGGTGACCAGGGAAGGAATGGGGTAATTCTGATTACCACCAAATCGGGCACTTCCAAGCGTAAGGACGCCCAGATAAATGTGGTAACTTCTGTATTCAGAAACAAAATTGCTTCTATTCCAAAGTACCAGAATAATTACGGTTTAGGGTTCCAGCAAAACATTGGTTTCTTCTTCAGTAACTGGGGCCCTCACTTCAGCGATGTGGAAAAGATTCGACACCCAATTGATGCTCTATCCGATGCATCCCTGAGAAACCAGTTCCCGGAATTCCATGGTAATTTTGACTATGAGTACAAGGCCTATGAAGATCCTTCAACAGCTTTCTTCCGGCCCGGCACCATTTTCAATACTTCGGTTGGTGTGTCTGGTGGTGGAGCAAACACTACCTATAATGCCACGTTCGGTCATACGAATGAGGAAGGTTTCACACCCGGCAATACGCTTAAAAAAACCAATTTTGGGTTGGGCTTAACCGCCCAGGCTTCTCCGAAACTGATGATCAGAAGTTCATTCATGTTTGCCACTACCGATATGGAGACCCCTCCGTTAAATGCCGGTTTTGGCAGTAACCCAAGTGGGGGTATTCCTTCGGTGTTTGCCAACGTGTTTTATACCGGCCGTAGTGTGGATTTAGCCAACCTGCCGTTTGAAACTCCGATTGATAAACGCAGCGTGTATTACCGCAGTGGTAACGATATTATTAACCCGAAATGGGTGGCTAAATATTTCAAAGATCAAAGTGTAACCCAACGCTTTTTTAACTCAACATCTGTAACCTATGACATTCTTGAAAACCTCTCCCTTACGTATCGTTTAGGACTGGATACCTATACGGAAGAGCAGGAAAGACGCTACAACAAAGGTGGTGGTGGAGGTGTAAGCGCCCAGATCAACAGCGGGTACTACCGTACCATTACGATCAACAACACCATCTGGAACCAGGATGTAATTGCGGCCTTTAATAAGAAGCTAAGCGCGGATGTAAACTTTGTGGCCAAAGCCGGTTTCAATACGCGGTACGACACCTATAAGCAAGTGGGTATCCAGAGCGAGCAGCAACTGGCTTTTGGTTTATTCCGCCATAGTAATTTTATCACCAATGCGCAATCCGGTAACTTTACCAATGAATTCCAGCGAATGGGTGTGTATGGTGAAGTAAGCGCAGATTACAAGGAAATGGTTTACCTAACCGTTTCGGCCCGGAATGACTGGGCTTCTGTGCTGGAGGAAGAAAATCGCCAGCAATTCTATCCTGGCGCAAGCGTTTCGTTTATACCTACAACCGCTTTCTCAGGCCTGAAGTCGGATATGATTAACGACTTGAAGGTTCGCGTAGCCTATGGTACCTCAGCGGGCTGGCCTAACCCTTACGGAACCCGCAATGTACTGCCACAAAATGCCCGGGCATTTGTAACCACTGGCGGGGCTGCAATATCCTCACAAACGGTGGATAACTTCCTCGGTAATCCCGCATTGTTACCAGAGTTACACAAGGAGTTTGAAGTGGGATTTGAAGGCCGGGTGTTAAAGAACAGGTTGAATTTTGATATTTCATTGTACGAGAAAAATACCAAGAACCTGATTACCAATGCGCCATTGGATCCGTCTACCGGATTTACCGGGACGTTGATTAATATTGGTAACGTTCGGAACCGGGGTGCTGAAATCAGCTTGAATGGTACAGCTTTTACTATCGGTGACCTCCGGTGGGATGCCACCTTGAACTGGGCTACGTATCGCTCTGTAGTAACTGAACTTAGTGAAGATTTGGATGAGATTGCGTATGCCGGCTTCACTGACCTTGGAAATTTTGCTATCCCGGGTCGTCCGTTCGGTATTATTAAGGGTACCGGTATTCAACGCGATGAAAATGGCAATAAGGTAGTGGCCGGAAACGGACAATACCTGGCCTCCAGTGAATTAATGGAGTTGGGTGATCCGAACCCGGAATGGACTTCGGCCTTAATCAACACGTTGACTTACAAAGGCTTCACATTGTCGTTTATGTTTGAGTATCGTTACGGTGGCGCCATTTATTCAACTACAGTTGCCACCATGCTTGCCCGTGGTTTAACAGCCGATGTAGACTTCCCACGTTCGTTAACAATGGTTTTAC
>CAZOYJ010000048.1:6304-16531 GCA_964583905.1 uncultured Roseivirgaceae bacterium | reverse complement strand
TACCGGGTGTTAAGCAGGACGGTACCCCGAACGATATCCAGGTAACCGGTGCGAATTACTTCTTCGACAACTACTTCTTTACAGATGAAGCCCCGATGTTTGATGGCTCTACCATCCGGTTACGGGAAGCTTCCCTGGCTTACCAGCTTCCAAAGAGTATCCTGAGCCGCACTCCGTTTAAGAATGCAACCATCCAGGTATCGGGTTCTAATTTGTGGTACAATGCGTACAATACCCCGAAGGACGTTCGTTTCGATCCGGATGTACTCAGCCTTGGAGTAGGTAATGGTTTGGGCTTTGACTACCTAACAGGTCCGAGTTCAAGAAGATATGGTGCAACCCTGAATCTTACTTTCTAACCACTAATTGCTAAGAATTATGACTAAGAAATTAAAAATATTTGCCCTGGCGCTTGGCATGTTGGTGGCTACATCCTGCGAATTGGATTTGCTGGATAACCCCAATGCTGTTTCGCCAGCCGATGCGGATAATAACTTTATCCTGAATAACATTCAGTTGGCGTCCCGTAATTTGTTTTCAAATGCCAGCGGTATTGGCATGGCACTTACCCGGATGATCAACCAGGCGTCCAACACCTATGAAGCCGCGTATACGGCTACGGCCGGTAACTTTATGTGGGGAACAGCCTACGCTAACATTATGGTGGATTGTGACCTGTTAATTGCCAATGCGGATGCTTCATCCTTAACTACCCATGCCGGTATGGCCCGGGTGTTTAAAGCCTATGCTCTGATGATTTTAGTAGATCATTTTAACGATGTGCCTTACAGTCAGGCTCTCAACTCTACTGAATTCAACCCGGGAAAAGATACAGGCGCAGCCGTTTACGATGCGGCTTTGGCCTTGCTAAACCAGGCCATCGATAATTTTGGAGTAGTGCCTTTAGCTGCTCCTGCCAACGATTTCTATTATGGAGGCAATCAGGAAAGTTGGAGAAGGCTTGCGAAAACCCTGAAGCTTAAATTATTGTTAAACAAAGGAGATGCGGCAGGAGTGAATGCGTTGATTACGGATAATGACTTCATTGACACCAATGCCCGTAACTGGCGGTTCCCATACAGCACGACCCGTGCCAATCCGGATAGCCGCCATCCCCGGTTTATTGCCAATTATGTAAACGGAGGCAGCCAATACCAGTCGAATTATTACATGTGGCACGTGACTGAAGCGAAGAAAGGTACTACCGGATACACCGGTGAACCCGGTGATGCAGGCCCGAATCCCGATCCGCGTGGTGTGTACTACTTCAACCGCCAGGTATCGTTAAACCCTACTGATGTAAACGAAATCCGTTGTATAACAGAAAATACGCCACAACATTATGCTGCCAAAGGGTTTAATAAGGAAGACGGGTTATTCTGCTTGCCCGGGGTTCGCGGCTATTGGGGTCGTGATCACTTAGACAACCAGGGGATTCCACCGGACAACCTGAAACGCACGGTTCCGGGAGTATATCCATCCGGTGGCCGTTGGGACCGCACCCCTTCGGTGGGTACCAGTAACCAGAACCTGGGTAACCAGGGTGCTGGTATTGAACCGATGATGATGCGTGCTTTCCAGCGCTTTATGGTGGCTGAAGCCCAATTGCGAATGAACAATGATGTTGCTGCTGCACGAGCCGCGTTAACCACGGCCATAACCTGGTCGATTGATGATGTGCGATCTTTTGCTACCAGTGGCCTTGAAGGGTCGGCTATTACTACCGCAATTCCTACCGCTACGCATAACGCCCAGCGTGCCACTTATATTGCCAACGTTCAGGCTGAATATGACGCAGCCACCACCGATGCGCAACGGATGAATATCATCGGTCGCGAATATTGGTTGGCATTGTTTGGTAATGGTGTGGAGGCACATAACCTTTACCGGAGAACGGGAACACCAACTAATATGCAACCGGGTTTGAATCCTAATTTTGGATCTTACCCACGGACCTTGCTGTATCCGTTAGATCATCTGGCGCGTAACAGAAACGCGACACAAAGAGAGAGTATGACCGACCGTACATTTTGGGATAATGGCCCTGCGGTTGATTAATTAATCTTAAAAATTAAGACAATGAAACTAAAGTTATATAGAATCTTACTCGCCAGCATCGTTATCATGGGGGTGGCTATATCCTGTAAGGATGCAGAGCCATCCATCCCCTATAACGTGTTTAATTTCGGGGCATACGCCCGAACGATAGGGATTGCTTCGGGGAATATTCCCCTGACGGATGCCAACTTCAACATCAACAACGGTAGGTTTGAAGGAACGGTGCAGATTATTGATGAAAAGGATGGCGACCTGATGGAATCGATGGATATTTACGTCAAGTATACCCGGGTTAATGCCAACAGTGGCGGCCCGGCAACAACGGCTGAATTTTTGGTAAGAACTGTTCCTGCCTCAGCCTTTACCCGGCAACCAGCTGCTCCGCAGCCCGGCACCGCTACGCCCACTGGAAGAACAGATGGTAAAGCTGATCGTACCTATCCTACCCACACCTTTATCGTTACTGCCCCTGAAATGGGTACGCTTACAGGCGTAGATATTAATGCGCTCACTTCGGCACAAGCCGGCAATGCCTTTGACATCCGCCTGGTATTGAACATGAAGGACGGCAGAACGTTCACCAACTCCAATTCAAACGGTGACGTAACAGGTGGACCATTTTACAACTCCCCGTTCTTCTATCGGGTGCCGTTGATTTGTGGATTACCAGCCGGGTATGCTCAGGGTGTGTATGCATTAACACAAACTGCCGGGCCTGGCGATCCTTTCTTTGGTAACCCTACCCGGTTTGTTCAGGAAAATGTTACACTCGCTGTAGGAGCTTCATCAACATTAAGGAGTTTTACAATTGGTTACCTGGGTAACTTTGTAAGGCCAACCTTTACTTTTGATCTGGTCTGCAATTCAGTTGCCAAGCCGTTTCAAAGTTCAGGTGTAGGATGTACTGCCGGTAACCCTATTTCCTGGGTTACTAATTCCGCTAATCCCGGAGTTTATGATGAAGGCGATGATAGCGTAATTGTTGTTCGTATTATTGACGATGTAACAAACAGTTGCGGAATTACCGCTGCTGTTGAACTCACGTTGACCAGGATTTAGACATTACAAGTATTTTAATCTCTTAAATCAAGAGGCTGTCTTTAGTTAGGCAGCCTCTTTTGTTTGCCGGTATTTTTTGGTGAGGGGGGTTATTTTTTAAGCATACTTGCTTTGATTTCATACATTTGTCCGGTTTCGAACCTATTCAGTTGTGTTTCTTGCAGAGCACATTAGAAATGTCATCCCTCAAAATGTTCTATATCAGGCTGCTTGACAACCGATTGATACAAATAAAGTTGAGTTTAAGCCAGATACCTGTTATTATTGGAGGTTTTAATTTCTAAAAATTAATCAATTACATTATGAAAAGAGTTTTACTGGTGGGTTCACTCCTGTGCGCTTTTCTAAGCGTTATGGGCCAGGAACGAGTGGTAAATGGGAGGGTCACCTCTCAGGAAGATGGTACACCCATACCGGGTGTGAATGTTGTAATTAAAGGTACGGCTACCGGAACCGCATCGGATGCGGATGGAAGATTTAACCTGAGCGTGCCGGGCAGCGATGCAGTTTTAGTGTTTACCTTCATCGGGTATGCTACACAGGAAATTACAGTAGGATCGCAAACTACGATTAACGTACAATTGGCACCCGATGCGAAGCAACTCGGTGAAGTTATTGTAACGGGATATCGCGAAGAAAGCAAACGCGCCATTACGGGTACGGTAAATACGGTAAGTTCTAAAGTTATTCAGGACGTACCTATTGCTTCTATCGATCAGATTCTGCAAGGGCGTTCACCGGGTGTGTTGGTAATGGGTAGTTCCGGTCAGCCGGGCGCTGCTGCCAATGTAACTATTCGTGGAAGAGGTTCGATAACGGCCAGTACCTTGCCGTTGTATGTATTGGATGGAGTACCCATCGATCCGGTAAGTTTTAATACCCTAAACCCCAACGACTATGAAGTGGTAAGCATTCTTACCGATGCGTCCGCCACGTCTATTTACGGTTCACGGGCGGCCAATGGAGTAATCCTGTTGAACAGTAAGAAGGGAAAGGCAGGCGAAACAAAATTCACTTACCGCGGTCAGTATGGGGTGGCCAAAGCGCCTGAGAACAAACTGAAGTTAATGAATTCAAACGAGAAAATTGATTTTGAATTGTTAACCGGTGGCGGGCCATTGGATGGACTTACGACCGAAGAAATTGCAGAATTGCGCCAGATCAATACCAATTGGGCCGATGTGCTTTTTCAGGATGCAGCCTTTCAATCGCATGAATTTTCGGCACAAGGTGGTGGCGCCAACACTACATTCTTTGTGTCCGGAGCATATTTGCGGCAGGAGGGTACGGTACGCAATACACTCCTTGAACGCTACACCACCCGGGTTAACCTCGCGCACGAATCAGGCGCCTTCCGGTTTGGAATAAACTCCACCTTCGGATATTCCAAGAACCAGGGAACACTGGAAGGAAATTCCTTTATCGGATCGCCCCTGAATGCTGTTCGGTGGGCTAACCCATACGAAAAGCCCTACGATGATAATGGCGATTTCACACAAATCCGTACCGGGCAGCCCAACCCGTTGCAGGAATTGCTGGATAATGAGCGTGGATTTAATGATCTGAAAATGGTAGGTAACCTTTATGCTGCTTACGATTTACCGATTAAAGGGCTGAGCATCCGAACTCTTTTTGGTGCGGATTATGGTCAAAGCGATACCCGGATATACAACGACCGCACTACCTACCAGGGTACCCAAACACCCGGTCAGGCTGGTTCATTATTCCGTTCATATCAATATGATGCAAGGTTCATCAACACCAATTCTATAAACTATTCAACCCGCATTGCCGATGACCATTCACTTTCAGTTGGTTTGTACCAGGAAACTAATTACCGTCAGGTTCAAAATTTTGGCTTTACAGGTTATGGATTAACGGGTAATTTGAAAAATGAAGCAGGTATTACAGTTAGCGAAGTATTCCAACCCGTATTGGCAGGCGTTAATACAGAGAATGGCCTTTCTTCCATATTTTCAGATATTAAGTATGGCTTCAAAGATAAGTACCACCTAAGCCTTGGCCTGAGGAGAGATGGCTCGTCACGTTTTGGCAGTGGAAATAAATATGCAACCTTCTATTCAGTAGGCGCCAACTGGATTATGAGCGATGAGGATTTCTTCCAGAACCTGACCAACAAAGTAAGTTTGCTGAAACTGAATGTGAGTTACGGTACCTCCGGAAACCAGGAAGGAATCGGGAATTTCCAGTCCAGAGAACTCTATGCTTCAGGCGGTGGGTTTTCATATGATGGAGTTTCTGGTGTGCGGCAAACCCAGTTGGCTAATTCTAACTTGAAATGGGAAACTCAAAAAATGTTTGATGTGTCGTTGGAGTATGGAGTTTTGGCAGATCGTATTACCGGTAAATTCGGATTTTATAATCGCCTGACGGAAGACCTGTTATTCAACAGTCCGTTGTCAAGAACTACCGGTTACACTTCTATCGTGCAAAACGTGGGCAGCATGCGGAACCGCGGAATTGAAATTTCCATATCAGCCGATGTGGTGAGGGCCGGAAATTTTGTGTGGAACATGTCGGGTAATTTCACCCATAACCAGAACGAAATCGTGGAGATTTATGGCGGCCTGGAAAAGCTACCGCAAGGATTTACCATTCTTGAAGTGGGTAAACCTTTCGGAACAAACTATATGGTTGAATATGCCGGTGTGAACCCCGCTAACGGAAGCCCACTATACCGGAAATTGGACGGCTCACTCACTAGTGATTTTACCTCTTCCGATTTGAGGACCTGGGGTACCCGGTTTGCGCCACGCTTTGGAGGTTTTACCAATACGTTCACCTATATGGGGCTTGAATTTTCAGCCTTCTTTACCTGGGTGCATGGCAATGAGGTGTATAACAACGACCGCACAAACGTAGAAAACCCCACCTATTTTGTTGACCAGATGGCATCGTCACTGTTGCGTGCATGGAAACAACCGGGAGATATTACCGATGTCCCCAGGATTCAGACCGTTGACGGCTTAACTACGGCTCCGTTCCAGGCACAAACAACCCGTTACCTGGAGAACGGTTCATTCTTACGACTGCGTAATGTAATGTTGGCGTACAACCTTCCTGAAAGTATCCTTTCACGTTCGGGATTATCCAGTGTAAGAGCGTTTGTGCAAGGGCAGAACCTCTGGACTAAGACCGAGTTTTTGGGTTGGGATCCGGAATTGGCTGCCGGTACATTGGTAGGCGCCCAATATCCGGCACTTAGAACGGTAACAGTAGGATTGAATATTGGATTTTAATTATAAAGAAGAGTACAATGAAAAAGTTATATAAATATTTCACTGTTGCCTGGATTGCACTTATCGTGCCGGTCTCTTGTGATGTTGTGGACATCGATCCAACGCATGTCTTGGATAACATCAATGCATTCAGAAAAATGAGTGATGTTGACGATCATCTTACAGGTACGTATTCAGGTTTTCGTAGTGTTAACTACTATGCGCGTGCTTATGGCGTATTGGCCGATATGATGGCTGAAGATGTAGCCGAAAACGTTGAGTCGCTGGGTAACTACCGGGAAATTGTAGACTGGTTATACGTTGCCAACGATGGAAATATAGCCGCAGCCTGGATTACACCCTATCTGGTTATCAACAATGCTAACCTGGTGTTGGCTAATCTGGAAAGATTCAATGAGGAAGCTGCCGGACAAAAGGCCAGAATCCGCGGTCAGGC
Source organism: uncultured Roseivirgaceae bacterium (assembly GCA_964583905.1). Classification (GTDB taxonomy): domain Bacteria; phylum Bacteroidota; class Bacteroidia; order Cytophagales; family Cyclobacteriaceae; genus UBA2336. The sequence continues at coordinate 9,718 of CAZOYJ010000048.1, read as the reverse complement.
GTTGGCCATTCGCGCGTTAGCACATTTTGACCTGATGCGGTACTTCGCACAGAGCTATGATCGTAACTCCACGGCTTTGGCTGTGCCGATAAAACTTGTAAGCGCCATTACTACACCTCCACGCAATACCGTGAAGGAAGTTTACGATCAGATTTATGCCGACCTTACCGAAGCAAAAACGTTACTGAGCGGTACGTTGGATAAAGCGATTAATACCGCTGCTTCGCGCTCACGGATTGATGCCATTGTGGTTGACGCCATTCATGCTCGCGTAGCGCTCTATGCCAAAGATTATCCGCAGGCGATTACCAGCGCAACCAATGCCATCAACTCATCGTTAGGCCTGGCTACGCGTGCAAACTTTCCCAGTATTTGGACCCAGGATGCGGTGGCCAACGAAGTAATCTGGTCGATTCCATTCCTTCCGGGTCAAGGTTTTCCGGGTGGTGATATTTTCTTTGCCGTGAATAACCGGCTGTCATTCATTCCGTCACAAGATCTTTTAGACTTGTACGATACCGATACCGATGTGCGGTACTCATCCTATTTCGCAGATGATTTGGTAATGCCGACACCACCTAACCGGGATGGACAAATTGTACCGGTAAAATACCTGGGCCGTGGTGGCATAAAGGATGGTAACACAAATTATAAAGTGTTCAGAATGGCTGAAATGTATTTGATCCGGGCTGAAGCCTATGCCAATAACAACCAGGACGGGTTGGCTATGGGCGACTTGAACACATTACGTGCTGCGCGCATTGAAGATTACATAAATGAAAACCTTTCGGGAGCCGTGTTAAAACAGGCCATTGCCGATGAAAGAAGAAAGGAATTGTTTATAGAAGGACATCGTTGGTTTGACCTCAGAAGAGCAGGCGCTGCCATAATCCGTGGTGGTGACTGTGCCGCTCCTGCAACAGCATGTGAGTTACCGGCCAATAGCCATCGCTGGGTATGGCCGATTCCACAAGATGAATTGGATGCCAACCCTGCCATGGCGGGTCAGCAAAACCCGAACTATTAATTCATACATTCTAAATTGAGAGACATGAATAAATTCAGAAATATTTTAACCAGTATGGTTTTCATCGCGGCCATGTTTGGCTGTGATAATGAACCTGAGAGGATTTTGTTTACGGGGCCGCATTTTGTTTTCCTGGAGGCGCCTGCCAATGTACCGGTGCTTGAAAACAGCCCGACCACCGTAAAAATCCCGGTAAAAGTAAGCTTCGCGCAAAATCAACCGGTAACTATAAGTTATTCGGTTACAGCAGCCGGAGCAGTGAGCGGTATTGACTACAACATCCTAACGCCCAGCCCACTTACCATTCCTGCCGGGCAATACCAAACCTTTATTGAGGTTGAGCCAATTGACAACGATGAATTTGAGCCGCAGGACAGGAGTTTTATTCTTGAACTTACCGATGTGTCTGGTGGGCTTGAGAAGCAAGTACGAACCCAAATTCGTGTTTCCATCATTAATGACGACTGCCCGGATGAGATACCCAAAATTGTAAATTGGGTAGGTAGTCTGGACGTGGAAGATGATGGCTATGGTTCGGTAACCGGAACAGGGGCTGCCGGCCCAGACGGTAGCTGTGGAGGCGTATTGATTGTAACAGGCGATTTGTTACAGTTTGGCCTTGACTCCAGGATTATCCTGAAATTTACCCAGGATTCACCGGGTTCTACCACCGGAACCGTTGAAGTTTCACGCGACAGATTTTTCCTGGATGATACGTATGCCGGTTATCAATATGAGGCATCCGGAACGTACGATGAAGACGCCCAGGAGATTATTATCGATTATTACTTTTATCGTCCTAACGGTACCCTCTGGTTCCCTGGAACACACATCATAACTAAACTTTAATGGCTGATTTATAAACCAAAAAATAAACCCCGCACAGTATGCGGGGTTTATTTTTATAGGTTCAACCGATCAGTTCATGAACAGGGTAGTGGTTATTTTTGTTAATCGATTCAGTAAGACCGGCTTTAAGTGGAGAGCGGGTTATTTTTGTGATGTTTATTCTCAATAAGAAATGAGGCTTCGAAAGCAAATAAGGATTGTGTGCATGGCAGCCGGGTTGTTGGCCTTCCAGTGTCTATGGGCTCAGCCAAAAACCGCATTGAACAGGCTGCTGAATACTAGTGACTCACTTTATACCCTTTCTGAAAAACGAGTTGAAGAATATTGCCTGAAGAATTCAGTAGCAAAACGGATTGTCAAAAATGACATTACGTATCTGATGATCGATGTCAGTGAAAGCGGCATTCCTGTATTTATCAAAACCGACAATGCCGGAGCTGCATCAACATTGGGTGTACATCAACTTAGGCAGGGAGGAAATCTCGGACTTCAGCTTTCAGGAGCCGAAAAGCGGGTTGGGGTTTGGGATGGCGGGCGCATCCGAAGTACACACGTTGAATTTGGCGGCCGGGCTGTGCCGGCTGATGGTGCTACCGAAAACAATACGCACACTACTCACGTAACCGGAACCATTCTGGCTACTGGTATTAATACTTCGGCACAAGGTATGGCTCCTCAGGCATATGCCAGCACATTCGATTTTAACAACGACTTGTCGGAGATGACGGCTAATGCAACGGCCGATCAATCTACTTTGATTATTTCAAATCACTCCTATGGCACAGTGGCTGGATGGGAACGCGAGTCAAACGGAACGTGGACCTGGCATGGCGACCCGGCCATTAGCAACACAGAAGATTATAAATTTGGATTTTACGATAACAGAGCTCGGCTGTGGGACCAACTTGCAGTTAATGCTCCTTATTATACCATTGTAAAATCTGCGGGTAATGATAGAAATGATACCGGTGACGGAACCCGACCACCCGATGGCCCCTACAACTCTATCCCTACCAATGGAAATGCAAAAAATATCATAACGGTTGGAGCAGTTTCTAAGGTAACAAATTATACAGGCCCGCAAAGTGTTCAGATGAGCAGCTTCAGCAGCTGGGGCCCAACCGATGATGGCCGGATAAAACCAGACTTAGTGGCTCCGGGTGTAAACATTTTCTCGACTTCTTCACAAGGTGATGATGCCTACACATCGTTGAATGGCACTTCAATGGCAACACCGGCCGTTACCGGTGGACTGTTGTTGCTTCAGCAATTGCATGCACAATTTAACGAGGGCAATTATATGCGAGCCGCAACCCTGAAAGCGCTGGCCATTCATACCGCCAAAGAAGCAGGTGCTTTAAAAGGACCGGATTATCAGTTTGGCTGGGGACTGCTGGACGTTGAAGCCGCAGCCCGGTTGATACTAGCCCGGGATGAAATCAATACCCAAATCCTTGAATCAACACTTCTAAACAATGGAACTTTTGAACTGGAACTAAACCCGGTTGATGGAAAAAAAATTACAGCTACTCTGGTTT
>CAZOYJ010000048.1:0-6294 GCA_964583905.1 uncultured Roseivirgaceae bacterium | reverse complement strand
CTAACACCTTCGCTAAATCCTACAACCCTCATGTTGGTTAATGATCTGGACATGCGAATAGTGGATGAAGAAGGAACTGAACAACGTCCATGGATTTTAAACCCCCTTGCCCCGGCAACCGCTGCAACACGGGGAGATAACTTCAGGGATAATGTAGAAAAGATTGAATTCGATGCACCTTTACCACGCAAATATTTTTTACGGGTAACGCATAAAAGAAACCTGGTTAATAACCAGCAAAACTTTTCGCTGATTTTAACCTACACCTCCGTTAGTGAGCCAAAGCAAACTTTTTACTGGGTAAATGGAGGCGGAAATTGGAACAATGGATCACACTGGTCATTATCAAGTGGAGGTCCTTCAATTAATGCCATACCCACAAGCAAGGATCGTGTAGTTTTTGATGGGAACTCGTTCACCAATGGCAATGGCGCAATAAACCTGACTGAACCGCATAGTTGCTATTCCTTTTCCTGGTTCAGCCCTTATCAGGCCACTTTTAATCTAAACAACCAGACGTTGTCCATTCATGATAACGTACTTATTCTGAATGATAAGTTTGAAGTGGCCGCTCCCGGAACCTTTATGCTTCATGGATTAGTTGATAAAAACTATACCTTCGATTCTTCACAACCCGACTTAGCCAATTTGTCGGTTCATATGAATGCTCCTGGTGCCACATGGAATGTAACGAAGGATATAAAGATAAATAAGCTTATTCTTGAAGCGGGTAATTTTAATATAGCCGGAAGGCAACTTCAGATTGACCAGATTGTTGATGAAGCAACATTGCAAAAAACATTGTTTGTTCAAGGCAGTTCAATCCAGACATCACCTGGGTTCCTGATGCATCTTGAGTCCACAACAATTATTTCAAATGCGGGTACACGCTTTACGTTCTCTTCAGAAGTTCAGGCCATATGGTCAACAGGCGATAATGACTACGCTGGATTGCTGGTACTTAATAATGGAAACCTGAGAATAGATGCAGCACAATGGATAGCAAAGATTGAAGGAAAAGGAGAACTGCATATTAATGATAATCTTTATGTGGATGGGTTGAATCTTTCGGCAGGCTCGCATTTATTTATAACAGGTGATATCATATTAAGTTTGTCTGATAAAATATCACTTGGTTCTACTTCAGAAAATCCGATAATGATTTCTAACTACGGATCAGTGAATGGCATCATATCAATACCGGGTAATTACAAAATTTGTCTGGATCACCTGGAGATCAGTAACATAGATGTTGTTGGAACGGCTACAGTTAGTGCGGGGCTAAACAGTACAATCGTAAATAGTGAAGGCTGGCTTACAGCCGAGTGTGACGAAATACTTTTTGCCGATTTTGAAATCAATTATGCGTGCAAGAACTCATTTCTGTATACGGTTAATAATAGCTCTGGAAATATTGATTCGTACATGTGGTACATTAACGATGATTTTTTTTCGAATGAGCCGGATATCATTGTTCAACTGGGGAATGAAAATTTAATTTCAATAAAATTAGAAGTTAAGCAGGGTGATGTATCAAGAATGTATGCAAGAGACATTACAATAGTTGACAATCCGACACCAACCAATCATTTGGTAATGAGCGATACCCGTTTGATAAGTTTCCGAACCGCGGAAAAGTATCAATGGCTGTTAAACGGAAGTTCTATTCCGGGTGAAACCCAACGATTCGTCCACTACACATCCGCTCCGGGCGAATACAGCGTTTTGACATTTAGTTTGGGGTGTAATCGGCTTTCGGAGCCATTTATTATTTCAAGCACTTCTTCTTACCCTCAACCAGTGGTTGAATTTTATCCCAACCCGGTTACAACCGATTTATGGGTAAGTCTAACGGATGAGGTTTTCCGGTGCACGGCCTATGATGCTTTGGGCAGACCCAGTGATCTGGAGTTCACCCGGCAAGACGATAACATTCTGATTAGCTGTTCGGAATTACCAACAGGTGTTTATATTATCCGGCTGCAAACCAAAAAAACCGGCTTTATCCGTCCATTCAAAATATTGAAGACCTCACCCCATTGATTAGTTGTGCAGGCATTTCCAATTTTATCGATTAATACCTACCTTAAATTGGCAAACTAATTGCCCTAATAGCCCGAAGTGAAATTCAATCCGGTAATTTTTTCTGTGTTCCTTTTCTCCCTGTGGTTTACTAACCTGTATGCCCAGTCGGCAGCGACTTTGCCTGCTACCGAGATGGTTAACCTTATTCCGGATAAAATACTAAAAGGTTATAGCCAGGCGGGTACTCCAAAAAGCAAAATGATGCAAGTGGGAATTCTCCGGTACTCGCTTGTGGAACGAAACTTTGTAAACGGTAAAAAGAAGATCAAGATCTTGTTGTTCGATTACCACGAGGCCCAGATCATGTACAATCAGGCTACAAAAAGATTTGCAACCTATACTACCATTGAATCGGATTCCCTTACGTGTAAGCCACTTGAAAGCCCGAATTATACTGGTTGGGGATCAGAAAATCACAGGAATCAGACTACACAGATTTTAATGGGTATCGGCAATCGTTTTTATCTTACGATTGAAGGCGTAGGCGTTCCGATTGAAGAACTGGAGGAAGTACTTGAATTAATAAATCCAGAACGATTGGCCACCCTGAATTAATGAGCGAGCATTTTCAGTAAGGTGATAAGCTTCGTCTTCAGATTTCTCCGGTCAACAATAAAATCCAGAAAGCCATGATCGAGTACGAACTCGGCACTCTGGAAACCTTTCGGCAAATCTTTACCAATGGTTTCGCGGATTACACGGGGTCCGGCAAAGCCGATTAAGGCGCCCGGCTCGGCAATGTTGAAATCGCCCAACATGGCGTACGAGGCCGTTACCCCACCGGTTGTTGGATCGGTTAAGAGCGAGATATAAGGAATTTTAGCCTGATCGAGTAAGGCAATTTTAGCAGAAGTCTTGGCCATTTGCATCAATGAGAGCCCGGCTTCCATCATACGGGCACCACCAGACCTTGAGATCATCAGGAAAGGTTTGTTGTGCTGGAGTGAATGATCTATAGCCCGCGCAATTTTTTCACCCACAACCGAGCCCATTGACCCGCCAATAAAACTGAAATCCATACAGGCAATAACGATATCAAGCCCTCCTATTTTACCATAGGCTGTGCGAACGGCATCTTTTAATTCGGTTTTTTCCTGGGTTTCCTTGATGCGTTTAGGATAGGGCTTGGTGTCTTTGAACCGGAGCGGATCAGCCGACTCCATGTCAGCATCTAATTCGGTGAATGCACCATCATCGAAGAGTATCTCAAAATATTCTTTTGAACCAATGCGGACGTGGTAGTCTTCTTCCGGTACAACAAAGGCATTGTTCTTGAGTTCCCGCGTGTGAACAATTTTTCCCTTTGGCGACTTAAACCACAAGCCGTCTGGTACTTCGCGCTTGGCTTCGGTGGGAGTTAGAATTCCTTTACCGGTTCGGTTAAACCACGACATAGTCCGTGTATTAAAAATTAAGCGAGGTCAATGTTTTTGTCCTGGTATACATCCTGAATGGCATTCAGGATTTCAATACCTTCTTTCATGGGGCGCTGGAAGGCTTTCCTTCCGGAGATCAATCCCATTCCACCAGCACGCTTGTTGATTACGGCTGTGCGTACGGCTTCGGCCAAATCGCTGGATCCTTTTGAATCGCCACCGGAGTTGATTAATCCGGCACGCCCCATATAACAATTCGCTACCTGGTAGCGGCATAAGTCAATCGGGTGATCGGAGGTTAGTTGGGTATAGATTCGTTCATCCAGTTTGCCATAACTGCTGCCCCCTGTATTCAGGGCTTTATACCCACCGTTGTTTTCTGCAAGCTTTTGTTTGATAATGTCGGCCTGGATGGTTACACCCAAGTGGTTGGCCTGGCCGGTAAGATCGGCCGATACGTGATAGTCTTTTCCGCCTTGTTTAAACGCATTGTTGCGGATGTAGCACCACAGAATGGTAGCCATACCCAACTCATGAGCTCTCTCAAATGCAGCTGCCACTTCCTGAATCTGGCGGGTTGAGTTATCAGAGCCAAAATAAATAGTTGCCCCCACAGCCATTGCACCCAGGTTCCAGGCCTCTTCAACCGATCCAAACATGATCTGATCAAATTTATTCGGATAGGTAAGCAGTTCATTGTGGTTCATCTTCACAATGAAGGGTATTTTATGGGCATACTTGCGCGACATCATAGCCAACACACCATAGGTTGTGGCCACAGCATTGCAACCCCCCTCTATGGCCAGCTTTACAATATTTTCTGGGTCGAAGTAAATCGGATTTTTGGCAAAAGAAGCGCCTGCACTGTGTTCTATACCCTGGTCAATCGGCAGGATGGACAAGTACCCGGTTCCGCCCAGGCGACCGTTATCAAACAAAGCCTGGAGGCTGCGTAACGTTTGCGGACTGCGATTGGATTGAGCAAATACCCGGTCAACAAAATCAGGTCCTGGGGCATGAATTTGATTAGTAGTTATCGTCTTGCTTTTGTGATCGAGAAGGTATCGGGCATCCTTACCTAAAATCTTAGAAACGGTCTGTTTTGCTTGTTTTGCCATAGTTTTTGGTAGTAGGGCAACAAAGTTATTAATTATTTAAACGTATGCTAATACGCTGTTTGGGTAGGTTTTAAACAAAAAAGCCACCCGGAGTTGACTCCCGGATGGCTTTTGTAAATAGCTTATAATCAGACTTTTTCTTTGATTCTAGCCGATTTGCCCTGGCGGCCCTTCATGTAATACAGTTTCGCCCTGCGAACCTTTCCTTTTTTCAATACTTCGATTTTATCGATGCTGGGTGAGGTGATCGGAAAAATCCTTTCAACACCTACACCGTTTGAAATTTTACGCACCGTAAAGGTTTCGCCATTGGTGCCGTAGCCCCTGCGTTGAATAACCGTACCCTGGAATTGCTGGATACGCTCCTTGTTACCTTCCTTAATCTTAACGTGAACGTTAACGGTATCGCCAGCCTTAAATTCGGGCATTTTTTCGCGTGCTGCGGCAGCTTCCTGCTCAACAATTTTTATCAAATCAGCCATAAAAACAGTGTTTTCTCGAAAATGGACTGCAAATGTAGGGAAAGAATCCATATTATTGAAACCCCACACAAAATTCTATTCCAACCGTCTATGTGTATAAAATTGGCTATTTTTGTGTATGGAGAAAATGGCACGCATCAACATTGAACTTGACGATACCTTGGTAGAAAAGGCCATGCGGATGAGCGGGGCACGGACTAAAAAGGAGTTGGTCGATAAAGCGCTCCGGTTTTACAGGGATATCTTGCTCAAACAGCAACAAGAAAAATCGCGCAGTGATGAGAACCAACATTGAATATAATGAACATTTGATGGAGGAGGTCATTCGACTCGCTAAACTGAAAAAGAAGAAAGAGGCCATCGGAAAGGCAATTGAGCGGTATACCCGGTTCCTTAAGCAACAGGAGCTTCTCGACCTGTTTGGAAAAGTGGAATGGGAGGGGGACCTGCATGAGTGGCGAACATCAAAATATTTATAATGCTTGTCGATTCTTCCGTTTGGATAGATGCTATCAGAAACAAGGCCACCAGACAAACTCACCTGCTAAAGGAGTCTATTAAATCACCGCATTCGGAGATTCTTACCTGCGCCATGATTATACAGGAAGTTCTCCAGGGAGTTAAAAAAGATTCGCAGTTTGATGCGTTGAAATCTCAATTTTTGAACCTGATAATTCTCACGGCCGATCAAACACAAGTAGCGATAGAAGCCGCACAACTTTATCGTTCCCTACGCAAAAGAGGGGTCACGATCCGAAGACCCATGGATTGCCTGATTGCATGGTTTGCCATTAACAACAACGTGGAGTTGCTTCACAGCGATACAGATTTTGACCTGATTGCCCGGCACACAGAACTAAAAATTGTAAGCCTACAGTAGGCCGGGTCTTTTTTGCTTTGTTCGCTTCAAAGATTCTTCATGCTTCCAGTCTTCAATCTTAGCCTGGTGTCCTGAAAGCAGAATACCGGGCACTTTCCAGCCCTTGTATTCAGCCGGCCGGGTATATACCGGGGGCGCCACGAGCCCATTCTGGAAGGAATCGGAGAGGGCAGAGGTTTCATCGGAGAGTACCCCCGGAATAAGTCGGATTACGGCATCGGCCACCACAGCAGCGGCTAATTCGCCACCCGAAAGAACATAATCGCCAATGCTGATTTCGCGCGTTATCAAATGCTCGCGCACACGTTCATCCACGCCCTTGTAATGCCCGCACAGCAGGATCAGGCTTTTTT
>CAZOYJ010000047.1:0-19466 GCA_964583905.1 uncultured Roseivirgaceae bacterium | reverse complement strand
AAATGACCTGCTTTCAAAAAAGTGCATTGAAGAGCAAGGTGTTTTCAACTACATTGAAATTGAAAAACTAAAACGTAAGTTGTTCTCCTCCAATCCGGGCGATGTGCACGCCCGCATCTGGGGGTTGGTTGTATTTCAGTGGTGGTGGCGAAAATATTTTTGATTACCAATGGACTGATTCCAGATTTCAACAAACTAAACAAGCGTTTGAGATTTGAGCCTGGGGTTAATAAATTACAAATTGAACAAATGATGAAACACATATTAAAAATTGAAGAAGCGGCTATGCTGGGCCTGGCCATTTACCTGAATTCTTACCTGCCGTTTGCCGGATGGGTTTTCTGGGCCTGGTTCCTGGCACCCGATATCGGGATGCTCGGATACCTCGTCAATACCAAGGTGGGCGCCCTTACGTATAACCTGCTGCACCATAAAGGTGTTGCCATTGCCTGCTACCTGGCCGGTTATTTTCTGGTGATTCATGAACTTACACTGGCGGGCGTGGTGTTGTTCGGACATAGTTCTTTTGATAGGATTGTTGGTTACGGATTGAAATTTTCGGATAACTTTAAGCACACGCACCTCGGGTGGATCGGGGGTAAATCCAATTAACGCATGACAACGCTCTATATAAAAAATATGGTCTGCAACCGTTGCGTCATGGCGGTTAAGCAAGCTTTTGAAAAGGAGGGTTTTCATCCGGTAAAAGTAACCCTGGGCGAAATCACCCTGAAAGAAGACGCAATTCCCGATACCCAACTCAAAACGCTCGACATACAATTGCAGGCCCTCGGCTTTGAGCGCATTGACGACCGGAAGGCCAGGCTTATTGAAGGCATGAAAAGTAAAATCATTCAACTCATTCATCACACCGACTGGGTTGAACGAAAACACAACTGGTCTGCTATTCTGTCGGATGAATTTCACTATGAATACAATTACCTAAGCAGTCTTTTTTCATCAGTGGAAGGGATTACACTTGAGCAATACATTATTCGCCAGAAAATTGAACGCGCCAAAGAACTTCTGTTTTACGATGAATTGAATCTGAGTGAAATTGCAAACAAACTCGGCTACAGCAGCGTTGCGCACTTATCGGCACAGTTTAAGAAAGTAACAGGCCTTACCCCTTCCGAGCTGAAAAAATCGCGCGAAATGGATAAGGCCCGTAAGCCGTTGGACTCCATTCATTAACCGGACTATTCTTTACAGCATCAGAACTTCCCGAATTTTAATGTGAAACTATAATTCCAGTTGCTCAGGTCGCTGTCGGAAAGGCCAAGACCGATACTGTTGTAGGCGCTGCGGTAACTTACCCCCGGGCTCATGCGCATCCATCGGAAAAGGTTGATCTCCAACTGGGCTCCGGGTTCCATCACAAACGACCAGTTCTGATCATACGGTCCGTGGTACTGATCCCAGTTATAATTCGGGCTAGACCAATGTTCGTACTGGTAGGTGAATCCGGCACCGGCAAACATCGACAGCACCAGGTGTACGGATTTGTTTGAGGCCATAACCCACTCGGTCATCAATCCCGACTGAACATACCCATAACTTAGCGCAACACCCGGAATGCTGCTGAATTCGGCCGGTACGTCAATGCGGTTGGTGGTCGCAAATCCGCCAAGACCGATCATCACCTTCCGGTTGATAAAAACTCCTCCGTACCCACCAGTAATGTTGGCAAACTCGCCCCGGATGGTGGTGAATTTATTGGTGATGGCACCGTACCCGGTTACGCGGGTATTTTTAAAAATGGTTTGAATTTCAGGCTGGGAACCGGCTTGCTCCTGTGCCTGGGTAACTCCAAAGGTTAATACGGTAAAAATGAAGATTAGTGATTTTTTCATGGTATTCTGCTTATTTGATACCATGACAACCCAATTGGACTATACCCCTATCCTTAGAAAAGATTTTTTAATAAAATTAATGTTCAGGGTTCGAGTACATCCCGGATAGCTTCTTTGCGGTCAAACATACTTTTTGCAAACGGGCAAAGCGGAATGATTTTAACGTTACTTGTCCGGGCAAAGGAAACTGCGGCCATCAGCAACTTGTTCCCAACGCCCTTTCCTTTAAACTCTGGATTCACTTCCGTGTGATCGATAATGAATTTCGTTGTACCCGCCCAGGAGTAGCTCATCCTGCCGGCTTCACGGCCATCTTCGGTAGCGATAAAAAAGCTCTTGGTTTCCCGGTTGATCTGTTGAATTTCCATGATTACATCAGGTAACCGTTGTCTTCGGCAATTGGTTCGGGAATAACCGTATCGTTGATCATCTGGCGCAAATCAATTTCAATGGTGCGGGCAATGGCCGTGATGGGCACATCGTTATACGAACCTTCAAATGGGTTTTCAGAGTAATCTCCGATTTGCTCCATCAGGAAAAATACCCAGATGGTGAGCGCTGAAAATGGAACCGACAACCACATCATACTTCCGTAAGCCGAAAATATATCCATCATGCCAAACGGAAGCAACGCTGCAAAAACATAGGTGAGCCACAACGCTGTTGATGCATATTGTCGGGGAAAGGGAAAATTCTTGATTCGTTCACACCTGCCCTGTTCATCGTACAGCCACCCGATGATTTCATGAAGCCGTACATGCTTGTAATCCGTAAGGATGTTTCGGGTGCTAAGGTCTTGTAAAACTTTAGATTGGTTGAGCAAAACCTGCGAAGCTAAATTGGATTTTGAAGAAATCGCCTGAAGTTCTTCCTCAGAAATAAACTGCCGCAGTTCCGGGTTCATTTGGTCGAAATACGCTTCGCAGACAGTAGGTACGTAGGCGCCCCGAATCCGCTCTTTCGTGTGTTCCCATTCACGGCTCAGCCGCAGTTGATACCGCAAGGCGGTGAGCCAGGCCAGGTGTCGGTAGATCAGTTCTTTTTTCAGGGCACCGTGTTCATCTCCTAGAAACGTAATCACAGCCGAGGCAAAAGTGCGGCTGTGGTTTACAATGCCACCCCAGATTTTACGCGCTTCCCAGGTGCGATCGTAGGAGCTGTTATTTTTAAACCCCAGGTAAAAGGCCACTGCAATACCAATTACGCTGATGGGTTGCCAGGGCAATGCGATGCTTGTATCAAGAAAAAAACAAACTGAATAGATACTCAGCGCATACAGGGCACCGAAAATGAAAGGCGCCTTCGACCAATTGAAGGTCATCCAGAATCCGTAATTGCGTTTTATGTACATGGTCTTAACCGGTTAAGGTGTAATATATCGATTTGGGGAAAATCGTTTTAATGCCATCGGTTATTTTTCCTGTCACAAAACCAGTGTGAGTGGAAAAGCTTACATAACAACTTAACCTGATTGCTTATACCGAATTAATTTGCTAAGATTTGCATTCCCAACCCTACAACTTTGATAAAAGAAACTATTCATGTTCCGGTTTTTCCTCCGGGACCTCAATCTCAGGCCATATTGGCCCGAATGAAAAAATCCATTGGTGCAGCCAATTATACAGGTTTATACGGTGTGGCGCTTCATGCCGGTTCGGGGGTCTTTCTTGAAGATACGGACGGCAACGTGTACCTCGATTGCCTGGCGGCTGCTTCTTCCTGTTCGTTGGGATATGGCCAGTCGTTTTTAGTTGATGCGTATGCCGACACTGCCAAACAATTGCAACAAAGTTGTTTCACCTATTCTCCGAACCTGCCCGCCATTCAGTTGGCGGAGAAATTGATTTCACTGGCCCCTGGTGCATACGAAAAAAAAGTAATGATTGGCCTTTCGGGAAGCGACAGTTCGGGCGGAGCAATCAAGGCCATGCGAAAATTTACGGGCAGGCAGGGCGTGGTCCATTTCAAAAATGATTACCACGGATCAACGGGCATTTCGCAGGAGGCATCCGATTATGGGAACCTGAACAGCGGCATCTATCCCAATGATCCGAATTTTATTGAATTTGAATTTCCAACAACCGCAGAAAAAGCCAACAGGGTCTTACAGGAAATAAAAGACACACTACACCGGGGCAAAGCTGGTGGAATTATTTGCGAGGCTATCCAGGGCGATGCAGGTGTGGTTGTTCCAGCCAAAGGATTTCTGAAAGGTCTGCGTCAACTCACGGAACAAACGAACACCTTGCTCATTGTTGATGAAGTGCAAAGCGGCATGGGCCGCACCGGAAGGTGGTGGGCCTTTGAACACGAAGACATTGTACCCGATCTTTTTGTTACGGCAAAAGGTCTTTCATCAGGTTACGCGCCCATTTCTGCCGTGGTGGGAAGAAAGGAGGTATTGGATTCCCTGGGCCCTGGACAACACATTTTTACCTATGGAGGACATCCGCCCTCGGCAGCCGTTGCCTGGCATGTGTTGGATTATATCGAAGAAAATAAACTGGTTGAGCATGCAGCCCATGTTGGAGGTTTTCTATTGGCTGAATTAAAAAAAATCCAGGTGGAGTTTCCTGAAATTATACTTGATGTGCGCGGTCGTGGATTAATGATTGGAGTGGAAATTAATATCCAACCACTTGCCATCAATGGAAAAGTGTTTGCCACACGTTGCATGGAGAAAGGTGTTTATGTGGGCTTCTTTGGCGTTAACGCAGAGGTGGTGCGGATCGAACCTCCATTAATTATTTCTCAAGCCGATATCACCATAATTTGCCAAACCATTTATGAGGTGGCGGAAGAAATGAAGAGCGGCACCATTCCGAAACAGACGTATGAAAATGTAAAAAAATATTCAATTGGTATTTAAACCACCTTCCTTTAATAAATAATTATGGCACAACTTACCCAATCGTGGAGCGACTTCTTCACAGACCTCCAAACCGGAGACATCCTTTTGATGCACGGACAGTTTATCAGCAGTATCTTCATTGAAAAAATAAGTGGCTGTGAATGGTCGCATGCCGCCATTGCCGTTCAACCCGGTGATATAGGGCTTGATCCTTTAACAGGTAATGTGCTGCTTTGGGAAAGCAACATCAAGAATGACCCCGATGATGGCCGGGTTAAGGATGTGATCCTCAACCAAACCAAGAACGGTCCGATGCTCGACAAATTGAAGGAGCGGATTACCAATAACTATAACCAGACGCCCAAAAAATTCGACAGTGCATTTGCCAAACGAAAGCTGAATTTCAGCCGTACTCCGGCCATGTTCAAAATGCTGCTTTCCGTGATCAACGATGTTCATTCAGCCGATTTTCCTGCCATACCAGAAGGTGAACTTGAGAATTATTTAAAAGGAGTAGGTGAAAATAAACCCGTAACTGATAACACCTTCTTCTGTAGCCAATTGGTAGCACACACCTATAAAGCATGGGGGTTTCTGGGTAGCGATTGGGTGGATAACAGTTATGCACCCGTAAATTTTTCGCAGGGCAAAAAAGATTCTAAACTATTGCTGGGTGCCACACTGGGCGAAGAAATCCGGTTGGATGTTTCCACTATTCCTGCCTATCCGGGGTAGGAATTTTGCGGCAATACGATCTCATCGTGAACGTAGTACATGTTTAACACCCCGTGGTTTTTGATGGGAATTTCTCCCCGACTGGTACAATTAAATCGATTTTCAAGCAGGCGGTAAGTTCTTTCTGAAATCGTAATCGATTCCGCTGTTGAGGCGGACTCCACGCGCGCAGCGAGGTTTACCGTGTCGCCCCAGATATCGTATTGAAATTTTTTAATCCCCACAACACCGGCCACCACGGGTCCCGTATGGATGCCAATCCGGATTTCAAAAGGCTCAATATCTTTCGGAGGTTGATTCAGGGTACGGCTAACAAAATTCCGCATTTCAATGGCTGCCCGGGTAACTTGCAACGGATGATCAATTGAAGGTGTAGGAATACCGCCCGCGCACATATAGGCATCACCGATGGTCTTTATTTTTTCCAGGCCAAATTGCGCCACGATGTTGTCGAATGCACGAAAATAATAATCGACACTGTGTACGAGCTTTTCCGGTGTCATCGTCTCTGCTTTGGATGTAAACCCTACAAAGTCGGTAAACAGAACGGTAACCGAATCAAATTTTTGGGTACTCACCGTGCCCTTATTTTTCAGTTCGTTAGCGGTTTCAGCAGGCAAAATATTCAGCAATAACGAATCGGAACGCTCCCGTTCGATGTCAGCAATCTTTCCGTTCCGGAATTCACGGAAGCGAAGGTTCTCTTCGGTTTGTGAAACGGCAAGGCAAGCCACTATCAGGGCCACCACATTTCCAAACTCAACCATTACCGAAAGGTCAGGATGATAAACAAAATAGAGGACAGGAATCACGGCAAGTATAGGAAGGCAGTTAATCAGCATGATTCTGAACCCGCCATAGGTGCCGATATACATAATGAACGCTACCACCAGCATTCCGTTAATGGATGACCGGAACAGCCCGGAATCAAATAACGAAAAAGTAATGCCCGCGATCATTACGCTTATAGAAAACATAACCACATTATAGTACATAAACATGCCAATGATGTTTTTGCGAAACCGGGTTAAGGGAAGAATAAACAAGCCGATGTTAAGTACAATTGAGGGGATGCGCCACGGAATGATGTGCGGAATTTGCCGGATGAAAATATCAGAATAAATAAAATATCCAGCGATGGTTATAAGATAAGCCGGTGTGGTGTACCGGGTAATTTTTAATATCCGGTCGTTGATGAGACTGCGGTACTCCCACAGAATTTTGTGTTCATCATAGCGGGAGCTCTTGAGGTTGGCTGGTTTTTCCAAATTCCAGGTGGATTCTTTTTCACCTGTACCGAAGGTAGCAAAAATATTGTATCTAAACCGGGAGTATTTTGGTAACCAAGAGGAGGTTTATGGTTTATGTAGTGATTGCCGGTGAAGAAAAATCAATACAACAGTGAGCTTATGCACCAGGCACAATTAAGTCGTCTGACGTGCAACTCGCTCTCCGGGATTTAATCCCCAAGCCAACTGAATAGGATTTAAAAATTTTCTCGGTATAAGTCCAACATGGCAAATGTCGAACAGCTAAAATCCGATTGTGGGCTTATACTATACTGCACCTGTAGCACAATCAATTGACGGATCAGCGTACATAAAATCGTTTCAGAGACCAATCAAATCATCTCTTTTACGTTGATGATTACCCATTCGTCCAAGAATAGTATCCAGCGAAGTGGTTAATTTATCCAATGCACCGGATACGGCCTGATCATAGGTATCGGCCTGGTTGGTAACCGTAAATGGCTGGCGTCCTTCCAGCCGAGCTTCCAGTAAGCAACGTTTAGTCTTCATTCCTTCCTTCGGACCATCTTCATCGGAAAGATGAGCTTCCAGTCGGGTAATCTGATGACTATACCGGGTTAATTCGTCTTTAATCAGGGCTTTAAAGGGGGCTATGAATTCTTCCTTTCCAACTATGTTTTTATCTGTGTTAAATTGAATGGTCATCGTATCTGATTTACGTAATAGTTAGTAATCAATACCGGAATATTGCTGCAAGCCCGGTTTTAGAAGGCATTTTATGTTGTGGAATAATAAGCACTGTACCCCCCATTTTATTTACCAGCTCGCCTATGTCATCGAGCAAATCGTCTAACTTAGGTTGCGTTACATCCATCATTTCAAATGTGCCGGTGATTTTGTTTCTTAAGGGTTTAGCAATGATTCGCCCTTCTTCAATAAAAAGCGTGTCCACCCTTCCGGCTTCAGCTGCTTCAGTCACCTCATCTATAGAATCGCTGCCTAAACCATTAGCCTTTGCCTGATTGTATTTACCCACCCCATCAGCAAGCTTCTGTAAATACACTGGCTGCATCACTTCCCATGCTAATTGTGCAAGCTTTTTTATCGAAACCGATTGTGCATTTATTTTAATACCTGTGGGCAATACCAATGGATTTTCATTTACCTGCTGAAACCGATCATGGTGTTCGGGTAAAGCCGCCAGAACGAGTGGCAAACCCCCTGGTGTTGAATAATTTTTATGAACGACATCCGCCACTGTACGAAAAAATCTATCCGCATCGATGTCTGTTTCCTCCTTTCTTCCACCATGCCCATGATGCATGCTTGAACTTTCACCACCTGCACCGCCATACGATGCAACAGTGGCGTGTTTATCAGTTAATTCCTCTCCCAGTGCTGCTTCTATGGTATTTGGAATATCTGCATGAAGCGATACTTCTGCAAGTGCATGGCGATTGCCTTCATACAGGTGAAACTCATGTTGACTCAAGCCCAGAACCTGATATCGATCTGCCGATTGCAAATATCGCCTGAGTGGCCTGGTGTGGAAGGTGTCTGCCACAATGGTAAGCTCGCCAACGGGTACCAGTAAATTAATAACTACAAAAAGTTCTGGAGAACGAAGAACAGCAAGTCCATCGGTGGTGTAATTCCAGAAATCTTTGTTTTCAGCAAGCGCTTCAAATGGTTGTAACAACTCAGCTACTTCAACGGTAGAATATTTTTCCGATAAAGATTCCTTTACTTTTTTGAGAAGGTTTTTAAAACGGATGGCATCCTGGATATTCTCCGGATGGGTGCGATGTGTAGGCATGTAAAGAGAAATACAGGGTTCCGCTGTTACAGCAAGTAGTTCTTTTATTATTTCAGGGGTGAGTTTAGTCGTCATAATACTTTAATTAAATGGTGTGCTTGTTAAGACCAACGGATCCAGCATTCGTGTACTGGCTTCCATGCACCATAGCAGTTCTTTGATAAAAACATCCGCTTGTTTATTTGATTCTTCACCACCGATAGCCAAACCGGATTCATCAAAATTTTTGGTTACGTTGCCTACCTGGAATACGGCAGGAACTGTCCATGCACGCATTTTCCACAATACAAATTGTAAAGTAACCAGCGCCTGCGAACCCCCGAATACTCCGATTGAGACTGTGGCTATACCAATTGGTTTGCGGTGCCACTCATCATACAACAGGTCAATAACATTTTTCAGGCTTGCCGGTATACTTCCATTATATTCAGGTGTAACGATAATTACACCATCCGACAATTTTATCTTTTCAGCAAACTGAATTACCTGTTCGGTTGGATCTTTTTGTTGACTTAATCGCTGGGTGAAGATTGGAAACGGATATTTTTTCAAATCAACAATTTCAACTTCTGCCAGATTGTTTTTTGCTAAGTAATCTTTTAGATAAAGTGCCACCCTATGACTATTGCGGCCATTCCGTACACTTGAGGATATGATTGAAATACGAGCCATGCTTTGTTATTAAAGTATAAAACACATTGAGTAATGTAGGGTTAGTTGTTGAGCAGGTAACTAATTACGAAGCTATTCTTCACTTAAATTCCTTTTTGTTTTCGCACGTCACAACTCAGGAAAGTAGTAATGTAGATAACATACAAGGTGGGGTTAAATCATCCAATTATCTTACACACTTATAGGTATATTTTATACAGTTCATACTTATTGGTGTCAAGAAATTTGTTCAGGTTTATTATTGAGATTTATAATGATACGTATCAGCATTATTATTCAAATCTTATTCGTTGTGGAAATTAAATCTTCAAAACAATGGAGGGCATGCGGTAAGGAATAATGTATTCATTGTAGCTGGCTCTAGAGGTTGGCTGGTTTTTCCTAATTTTCGAATCCCTCAGGAATTTTATAATCCTTTCCCGCGATAATGTAACGCTTGACTCAGCGATCTTCCGTTATTCGCCTTGGTAATTATGGCATCATGGAACAACACATCTTTATTAAAGGAATGGTATGCGAACGGTGTGTAAACCTAATCCGTCAGCATGTAAAACAGATGAACTTATGCATAACCAACGTAAGCCTGGGGCGGATTACATTCTGCCGTGAACTGAGCCGCGATGACCAGGTGAAACTGGTAACTTTCCTGATGGAGAACGGATTTGAAACCATGAGTAACCGAAATACAAAACTTGTTCAGCAGATTAAGCAGCTTGTCCGTCAGCATTTAATCAGTGATCATAAAATAAGATTCTCAGCACTTCTGGCTGAAGAACTTCATATGAACTACGATTCCATCAGCGAAATCTTTTCAGCCAACGAAGGCCTCACCCTGGAGAAATACATTATTGGTGAACGGCTTGAAAAAGTGAAAGAGTTGCTCGTTTATTCTGATAAAACGCTTACTGAGATTGCTCATATACTTGGATACAACAGCATTAACCACTTATCGCGCCAGTTCAAGGAAATAGAAGGTATACCACCCTCATATTACCGGCAGATACGGTCTCACAAACAGAAGGTTAGCAAGAGGCATCCTGAAATTTTGTAACAAACAGCAGGATTAGTCCCAATCGTATAAAATGACTAATCAGTTTAATCCGTAGTTTAAAACAGATCTATTATGAAACCGATTGAACTCAACAACAACACTTTTGAAAAACTTATCCAACACAGCGCAACGCCTGTTTTGGTTGATTTTAGTGCCGAATGGTGTCCGCCCTGTCGCATGATGTACCCGGTATTGGATGCACTGGCCACTGAAATGGATCAGAAAGCCACCATTACCAAAATCGATGTGGATGCCAACCCGGAAACCGCAACTAAATTTGGCGTGCGAAACCTGCCTACTTTCATCTTGTTTAAAAATGGCATGGCTATAGAGCGTGTCGTTGGCGCAGTACCAAAAAATGTACTGTTGAAAAAGCTTGAAAAGCTGGCGGCTTAATTCTGTAATTCATTGCAGGAATTGTATAAAACCAAACCTGCAATTAACCTGTATTATTGTAGAGGAATTTGAAGCAAAACTATGTCAACCGTAACCATAAACTCTCCGGTAAAAAAAACCGGAGGAAAAATGATCAAACAATCTTTCCCGGTGCTGGAAATGACCTGCGCAGCCTGCGCGGTAAGCGTAGAATCCATGCTGAAACACACCGAAGGCGTGAAGGACGCTTCCGTAAACTTTGCCAACCAAACGGCTTTAGTGGAATACGACCCTGAAATTGCCAAAACCACCGATTTATTAAGTGCTGTGCGTTCCATCGGCTACGACCTTGTGGTAGATGTGGAAGACCCGCAGGCCGTAAAAGAAGAAGCCCAACGTAAACATTACGAGGAAATTAAAACCAGAACCATCTGGTCGGCTGTATTGTCGGTTCCGGTTGTGGTGATTGGCATGTTCTTCATGGATTGGAAAATGGGCACGTATGTGTCGATGCTCTTGTCCGCTCCGGTAGTGTTTTATTTTGGTCGTTCCTTTTTTGTGCATGCCTTCAAGCAAGCCAGGTACGGCAAGGCCAACATGGATACGCTTGTAGCTTTATCAACCGGCATCGCGTTTCTGTTTAGTCTATTCAATACCTTCTTTCCGGAGTTCTGGCACAGCCGCGGCATACATGCCCACGTGTACTACGAAGCAGCAGCCGTAATCATCACCTTTATCTCGTTGGGAAAACTGCTGGAAGAACGCGCCAAATCGAATACCTCATCGGCCATCAAAAAGCTTATGGGCCTTCAACCCAAAACCGTACGCGCCAAAGTGGATGGCGTGGAAATGGAATTGCCCATTGCATCGGTAAAAGTAGGATATACGCTTATTGTTCGGCCCGGTGAAAAAATTCCGGTGGATGGAATCGTTACCTCTGGCAATTCGTATGTCGATGAAAGCATGATCAGCGGAGAGCCTGTACCCGTAGAAAAAACGAGCGGTGAAAAGGTATTTGCCGGTACCATCAATCAAAAAGGAAGTTTTGAATTTGAAGCGCAAAAAGTAAGTGCCGACACGTTGCTTTCGCAGATTATTAAAATGGTGCAGGAAGCGCAGGGAAGCAAAGCTCCCGTACAAAAACTGGTGGACAAGATTGCGGGAATTTTTGTGCCGATCGTTATTGGAATTTCCATTCTCACCTTCATTACCTGGATGGTTATCGGTGGCGACAATGCCTTTACGCATGCGTTGCTCACTTCGATAACTGTATTGGTGATTGCGTGTCCGTGTGCCCTGGGGTTGGCCACGCCAACGGCCATCATGGTTGGTGTGGGGAAAGGCGCAGAGAATAATATCCTGATTAAAGATGCTGAAAGTTTGGAGCTGGCACACAAAGTAAATGCAGTGGTTCTTGACAAAACCGGAACGATTACAGAAGGAAAACCACAAGTGGTGAACATGGCCTGGCTGGAAGGTTTGGAAAACACCGATCAACTTTCCGATATCCTGTATGCCCTTGAACGGAAGTCGGAACACCCGCTTGCTGAAGCGGTGACAGCTTACCTGAAAACAACCCATGAAATAAAGCCCGATACTTTTGAAAGCATCACCGGAAAGGGCGTTCGAGGAACCATCGGAAAGGAAACCTACTTTGTTGGCAACCGCAAATTGATTGAACAGCACAACTGCATGGGCTGTGCCGATCTGGATAAGTTAGCTGAACAATGGGCAGCCGAAGCCAAAACCGTGGTATGGTTTGCCGACTCAAAGAAAGTATTAGCCGCCATTGCCATTGCCGATAAGATCAAAGCTACTTCCAAAGCTGCCATTGAATCGATGCAAAAGAAGGGCATTGACGTGTACATGCTCACAGGCGACAACGAACAGACAGCCCAAGCTGTAGCCAAGCAAGTTGGCCTGAAACACTACAAAGCCGAAGTGCTTCCCGCTGATAAAGCTGAGTTTGTAAAACAACTGCAAAGCGAAGGGAAAATCGTAGCCATGGTTGGCGATGGCATTAACGATGCCCACGCCCTGGCCCAGGCCGATGTAAGCATAGCGATGGGCAAAGGTACCGACATTGCGATGGATGTAGCCAAGATGACACTGATTACTTCCGACTTACAATCCATCCCCAAAGCGTTAAACCTTTCCACCAAAACCGTAAGGGGCATCCGCCAGAATTTGTTCTGGGCGTTTATCTATAATGTAATCGGCATCCCCATTGCAGCCGGAGTTTTGTATCCGATTAATGGTTTTCTTCTCGACCCGATGATTGCCGGTGCGGCCATGGCCTTGAGTTCGGTGAGTGTGGTGAGCAACAGCCTGCGGTTAAGGTTTGCGAAGATTTGACTTGGCGTTCTTTGTGCAGTTTTCTTTGTGGTCTTTGTGGTAAAAAAAGATAACCACAAAGAGCACCGAGGTTTGCACGAAGGGCACAAAGCCATAACTTCGTAAAATGCAAGGCATGGAGGACTTAAGAAAAACCATTGAACGTATCCATCCGCTTACAGAAAAGGCGACTAATGATTTCTACAGCATCTGGTCCGAGCATCGCGTAAAGCGAAAGGAAATCATCACTTCTGCAGGTGAGGTAGAGAAATATTTGTATTTCGTTACCGATGGCGTGCAACGCATTGTATACCAGGATGATCAGGATCGCGAATCAACGTTGGTCTTTTCCTATGCTCCGTCTTTTGGTGGTGTTATCGATTCGTTCTTTCTGCAAAAACCTGCTGCCTATTATTTCGAAGCGCTTACCCCATCTGCCTTTCTGCGCGCACCCTTCGAAGCCGTAAATCAGTGCATGCAAAAACATCATTGCGTATCAGAGGCCTTGCGATTAGGGGTAACGCAAGCCTTCTCCGGATTGCTCGAACGCATGGTAGAACTGCAATGCTTCACTTCGGAAGAGAAATTCAAGCAACTTTTAAAACGCAGTCCGCATATTTTAACGCTGGTACCGCATAAATACCTGGCCAACTACCTGGGCATTGACGCTACCAACTTCAGCAAACTCATCAATTCGGTGCGGATCTGAAAAATGTTGGCAAATACCAAGAATCAATTTTCGGCCAGCCTCCACTTTTGTTGCATCAAACTAAACAACAAGGTTATGACAACAAAAGTAATGTATCTCTTCGCCAGCAAAGGATTTATCCTGTTCTCGGCTTTAAGTTTAGGATATGTGGCCTTGATGGCCATTCTTAATCCGCAATCTGTAATGGATCTGGTAGGTGTTAAACTTCCGAACACCGATGCCCTCAGTTCCATCCGGGGTGTGTATGGGGGTGTGGGCATCACCCTGGTTTTACTGCTCGTCTACCTGGCCTTTAACGAAACTTTAAAAGGACTGAGTTTTTTAGCTGTATTTTGGGGATCGTACGCGCTTTCGCGGATTATCACCTGGTTTTCGGATGGTGCGTTGGGCGAATTCGGAACCAACTGGCTTGTCATTGAAAGTATCATGTGCATAGCCGGAATTGTACTGTTGGCTCTCGGTAAAAAAATTAAAGGAAAGTAAACATGTCGCACCAGGAATTTCTCCATACGCTGGAACAGCAAGTGGAAGAACAGTTGAAAGAAGTGATCGCGGTCTTCCAGAATCTTCCGGATGACCAGCTTCTTCAACCTGCAATAGATGGTGGTTGGAACATTGCCGAATGCCTAGCGCATCTTAATTCCTATGGCGATTTTTATTTGCCACGTTTGGAAAAAGCCATGGAGAAGGCACCTGTACTACAAGGGCCCTATCGGTTTAAGCATAGCTTTTTGGGCGGGTATTTTATTGCTATGATGAATCCGTCAGAACCAACAAAGAAATACAAAGCTTTGAAAAAGTATCGACCTGCAACAATTCCTGATCCGCATGCTGTAGTTTCAGAGTTCATCCAACAATTGGAGGTATTGCTGAAAATTGTTCTGCAAGCCGAGCAAAAAAACCTGATGAAGGTGAAGGTAGCAACAACTCTTTCACCGCTTCTTAAAATTCACTTGGGCGATGCCATGCAGTTCGTGCTAACCCACAACCGCAGGCACCTGATTCAGGCAAGGAAAAATCTGGAATCTCAAACTTCCCGATAACCACCAGACCCGCTGTTGCAGCCATTTGTAATAATCCGGTGAAAATTTAAGGGCAGTAAAAACCCGGCAGCCATCGGTTACGTAACGGGAGATAAAAATTAACTCGTGCATTTTTCATGATCAAGGCAACCCTTTTTGAATGGTCCCTGTCTTACCCGCAGTTTATCCAAAAAACCATGAAAATCGCACATTTTCTTTCCCTACTGGCCTTGTTAGCGGTTGGCCTGACTTCCTGCAATGACGGATTTGAAGACAAGGTTCCTAAGGAATTTTTTATGATCCAGCTAAATCCGGATGACATTTATTTGTACGCGGGCAGCGAATATGGAGTTCGGCTCGACCCGTTGGTAAACGACAGCATCAAGGTTGAGGTAACTATATCGTACAGCACACCGGCTTTTGGCACGCTCTCATTCATTCAAAACGAGGGGTGGTTTTACAAGCCCAATCCCGGTTTTATCGGTATTGATAACATCATTTATACGGTATGTCACAAAAGTGAATGCTATTCGGCTTCGATTACCCTGTATGTAGAAGAACCTCTTGATATTGCAAACTGCACAACGGTGGTTAACAATGAAGCGGTTACTACTGCGCGAAACCAGCCCATCGGTATACCCATATTTCGAAATGATGTGGCTTGTCCGTACCAGGGCAGTTCAATTTTCGCGCCCTTAAAAGGAACGTTTACCACCTATACGTACTCCGGCAGCTTTAAAAACATTGTTTATGTGTACTACCCTCCTAAAAATTTCACGGGTACCGATCAGTTTAAATACCGGTTGTTCACCAGCGATGGCTACATAGAGGGAACTTGTACCATCACCATAACCGAATAATCCTTTCACCACCGCATGACGGAATCCGAAATCATTCAGGGATGTTTGGCGAACAAAGCTTCGGCACAGGAGAAGCTCTATGCGCTTTACTCCCGCAGAATGATGGCCGTTTGCCTGCGGTACACAAAATCCCGCTCAGATGCAGAAGATGTTTTTCATGAAGCCTTTGTTAAGGTTTTTAAAAACCTGCATACCTGGCAGGGCGGTTCGTTTGAAGGATGGATGCGGAGAATTTTTGTAAACACCGCCATCAATCATTATCACCAAACCAAAAAATATTTCGACCATGTGGATGCATCCTATGCCGAAACCATGGTTGCGTCATCGGATAATATCATCGCTACGCTTTCAAACCAGGAATTGCTGGAGATCATCGGCACCATGCCGGAAGGGTATCGGTTGGTATTTAACCTGCACGTGGTGGAGGGATACAACCACAACGAGATTGCAGGTATGCTTGGGATTGCCGAAGGAAGCTCAAAGTCACAGCTTTCAAAAGCGAAAGCCTATTTGAAAAAACTCATCGAGGTCAGATTAATTTCAGCAGCATGAAGGAGAATGATTTTGAAGACATCGGAAAACGCCTGTACATCCAGGAAGCCGAACCGCCACAAGATGGCTTTTCGAAAATCCGGGCTGCTTTGGCAACCTCTGCCGGCCCAACCAAAAGCATATTGATCAAAAACTGGTGGAAGCCGTTGGTGGTGCTGATTCCGGTAACCGTTTACATAACAATTAACTATACCGAACATAATCAAAGCATGGCCTCCAATTCGTTAACGAGTGCTGTTAAACCTGAACCATCAATCCAAAAAGAAACAGAAGGAACAACGTTTACAAAATCCACAACGGCAAAAGCAAATCAAATCAATAACGTACAGGAGCGCACAGCTCTGGTAAGTCAATCGAAAAAGAAGACCCGATCATCAACTAAACAAGTAGACATTAAGGCTGCAGAAAATAAAACTACCGGGAACGAAGAATTTACTTCAATCGAAACTTCAGAACAATCAACTCCAACAGAAACAAATCCTGAAACTGAGCCGATACCCGTTCTATCCGCCATCGCTCTAAATCCTGTAGCTTACAACATTCATACAGACTCATTAATTAAAGACGAATTAGCAGCACTTGACTCCCTGGAGAAAGAATTAAAAACCGAAATAACTCCTGATGAAAGATCAGAAGTAAAGCATAATCCCTGGCGACTCAGCACTTCTTTTGCACCTCAATACATAACCAAAAACATTAAACCCATTACAGATGACGAAGTATTTTTAACCAGTGCAAAAAAGAACAACCGTACTGAAAATATCGGTTATTCTGCATCAGTAGGAATTGGGAAGTCTGTTACCCCAAATTTTTACCTGGATGCCAATCTCTCATATACCCAAATCCATCAGGCGATAAATCTTTCGTACACAACCGGGAAAGTGGACACCCTGATAGCAGTACAACAAGCCGATCAAACCATTGTATTAAAGCCCGTGTATAAATTTACCACCCGGGAAATCACAAACACGTTTGGTTATGCTGGTTTAAAACTAACCGGAACCTATTATTTCTGGCAGCGCGCACGCAGTCGCTTTAATTTTTCTGCTTCTGCAGGCACTCATTACCTGGTTTCTGCCCACGTGAAAGAAAAGGTTAACGGAAAATGGGTTGAATTAAATCCTGACAGCATCGATAAGTTGAATTATAATGTATCTGTGGGCGCAGGCTATAGCATGCTCTTTAATAAAGGATGGGAACTGCAAGTCAACCCTACCTTAACCTACTTCATGAAAAATGTTAAAAACGAGGAATTACCCTATTCGTATAATCAGCAATCTGTTGGTTTACAAATCATGTTGTTAAAAAAACTCGGCACCCCATAACCAACCCTCAATGTTTGTGAGTGAAAGGCAACCTTTATGGGCTGCCTTTCTTTTTTAGAAGCCCTTAAAATTTTTTTGAAAAATATTTTTTAGGCCAGGCAACAGTTTCATAGGGGTTCCTGTCTAACATCAAAACAAATTAAAAGAAATTCCATGAAAACTATCTTTCGTCATGCCTATTTAATCACCCTGTTCTTTACCGGAATTGCTTTTCAGTCCTGCGAAGAAACAGATGAGACTTTATTCGAAACTGCTCCGGTAATGGTTAAGTTCACTACCACAAACCTGGGCCTGAGTGAACTGGCTGGCCCAACGGATATCACCCTGACGCTTGTCAAACCAGCCGGTAAGGCCGGAACGATTACCCTGAACGCTGTAACAGACCACCATGAAAGCTTCAGTACTGATCCTGAAATAGCCGATGGCAAAATCGAAATACCGGTGACCGCTGGTCAATCGCAGGTGAAATTCACCTTCACACCTGTGCACAACAACCTCCACCAAGGCAATAAGAATATTGACTTTACCATTGAAGCCGTTACGGAAGGACTGGTTATCGGTGCAGAAAAAGCACTGACGGTAACCATTTTTGAAAGCGATCAGCCCAACTTTGTCAATTTCGTTGCTACACAAGGTTCTTTGGTCGAGTACTCAGAAGATGGATTTATTGTGTCCATCGGACTTTCGCTTATGGCTTTGGGTGAGGGTGCGGTTGAAGTGGAACTCGCCAACGCTGGATCGTTGTATGGAACCTACTTTACTACTGAACCTGCTGCAGTTAACGGAAAGATAACGTTGGCTGTGGAACCCGGTATCGGCAACCTTCCCATAAAGTTCATTCCCGTAAACAATGCCACCCTAAACGGGCATAAGGAAATTGGTTTGATTATTACAGCCGCATCCGGTGCTGTTGCCAAAGGGAATCAACTCAACTTCAACCTGACCTTGATTGATGATGAATTGATGAACAAGCCTAAAGGATATGAAACCAATGGAGGTGGATGGAGGGTGAAGCGTACGTACGAATACAACGAAGCAGGAAATATTGCCAGAATTCACGTTATACAAAACACCTTGAACTGGACGGAAACCTATCATTACGATCAGCAGGGTGTATTGACCAAGATTATCGAATCTGCATCAAAGGAAACGCGATTCAGCCGCGATGCACAGGGCAGGATCACTCAGTCTGAAAAATTCAATGCGGGTGTTTTGAAAGCGTACACCCTCTATTCATATGATGATGCTGGCAATGTAGGCGAAGCCGCTGTATTTGATCGTCAGCCTGACGGTGAATATGTAATGTCGACCTTGTTTGTCTACCTCTTTCACAGCAACACGAATCACCTGTACAAGCGATTGACCTACTACCCTGTAGAGGGCGGTGAGGATTTCGATCTGATCCAGGAAGAAACATATGAATACTACATTAAGCCCTATCACTATCCGAACAATCCCTTCCCGATGGCCGAGATCCTTCCCGGAATCAACGCACAACCGTTCTATCCGTCAAAGTATATCCTCAGTCATGACGGGCAGGTATTCAATTATCCAATGAGTTATGTATTTAATGATCTGAACTTGCCAACCAGAAGAACTACAACGGCCAATGAAGTTACAACCTACGAATATTATTGATCAGTAAGGTAATGTGAAAATTAAGAGTGTCCGGTCAATGGCCGGACATTTTTTTTATGTATTTCCAACAACCCAGTTTAGTCCATTGCACCACGTTGCTTTTCCTTCAATCGCTTTTTGATTTTGCTCAGGAATTCGGCTGAAATACCCAGGTACTCCGCAATCAGTTTTTGTGGGAAGCGCAACTCGATTCTGGGATACAACTGCTGAAAAGCAAGGTAACGAGCTTCGGCATCCAGACTCAGATTCTGCACCATCCGTTGCTGGAAGGCGATGAACGCCCGCTGGGTCACAATCCTAAAATACCTTTCTGTTTTCGGTATACGTTCGAATAAGGGCTCCAAATTTTCTATCGGTAGCTCTACTATCTCGCTGTCTTCCAGCGCCTGAACGTTAAAGGTTGCGGGCACCTGCATCAGGAAG
>CAZOYJ010000046.1:0-19501 GCA_964583905.1 uncultured Roseivirgaceae bacterium | reverse complement strand
ATTAAGCTTGAATATTATCTTTAATTGGAAATAACACCTCAAACGTACTTCCTGCTGTATCGGTGTGCAATTCAATTTTTCCTCCGAGGCGTTCCACCAGGATTTTAACAATAGCCAACCCCAACCCATTGGAACTTTCACCACCGGTGGGCCGGGCACTAAGTTTCTTGAATTTCTGGAATAACTGTGTTTTATCCGCCTCCGTAAAACCCGGCCCTTGGTCCTTCACGTGTATAGCATAATAGCCATTTTTACGCGTAACCATTACCTGAACCGTGGACCGATGGGATGAAAATTTCACGGCATTGGAAATCAGGTTATCCATGATACGTGTAAGGTAGGTCTGATCAAGATAAACCAATCCATTGTATGAACTATCGAACAACATCGTTATAGATTTTGCCGATGCACTAGGGCGGAAGGCGTTTACGCGTTCGGTTAAAAACGAGGTAAGATCAAAAAACGAGTACTCCGGTTCGCGGTTGGCTTCCAATGCATTTACATCCAACAGGTCGCCAATCAGGTCTAATCCACTGCGTGTAGAGCCTTTCAGCAAGCCCAGGTATTTGCGTTGGTTGGCATTCAGTTCGCCATCCATTTCAATGAGATCGCTGAGCCCTCTAATGCGATTAAGCGGGGATTTTAAATCGTGGGCCACAATGTTCATCAAGGTATCCTTCTCGTAGTTCAAATCCGACAGTTCCCGGTTTCGTTTCTCCAGTTTTTCATTCTTCCGGGCAATCTCTTTCCGCTGTTCTTCAATCTCTTCATTTTGTGCGGCCAATTTTACATTTGCTCCGGTGCGTTTAACTGTATTGCGCCATTGCATGATAAACAACGCGCTGATGAAGGTAACAATTACGATGAGGATAATATTCTCCAGTTGCTGTTGCCGGATGATGGCATCGTTGCGCGCTTCATTGGTTTTGAGTAATTCGATTTCCCGTTCAACCTTTTCAATTTCCAGTTGAAACTGGAGCTTTTCAATTTGACGGGCGAGCTCAACGTTTTGCAGCGATTCTTTTAAAATCAAATATTTATTAAAGGCCCGGGTGGCGTCATCCGCCTGCTTTTGGTGTTCGTAAATTTTACTGAGGTATAAATAGGCATCGCGTTGCAAATCGGGGTTGGACTCTTCTGTAAAATCAATAACCCGTTGCAGGAAGGTTTTGGCAGCCTCGAATTCATTTAATTCGTAATGAACCCTGCCCATTAGTAAAGTGATGCGTGGCAGCAGCCGTTGATTACCTCCCTTATAAATGATGTCGTAAGCCTGATGTACACGGTTGTGAGCCTTCTCAACATCCTTAACCGACAGCAGTAATTCGGCCCAGCCAATTTGAATTTCGGCCTGACTAATCACATCCTCCATGCTGGCTGCAATGGAATCGGCCTGTTCAAAGTAACGCTCTGCTTTCTGCGGGTCATTCATATCACTGTAAACAGAACCCAATTCCATCAGCGCTGAAAGCAATCCGCGTGGCTCACCTACTTCCTTACGAAGATGGTAGGCACGCGTGGCCATTTCCAAGGCCTTCGGATAATCGTCCTGCGATTTATGCAGGTTAGAAAGACTTCTGTATACATACGCTAACCCCACCGGATCCTTTAACCGCTCAAACAACCGCTGGCTATTCACCAGGTTGTCGTAGGCGCGAACCAGATCGCCCTGATCAAAAAACAACCGGCCAAAATTATTATAGGAAAACGCCAATTGCAGGGAATCGTTTTGTTCCCGGGCTACTTCAATGGCCCGTGTATGATACTCAAAGGATGCTTTATAATTTCCTTTATACGCGTTGGCCAATCCGATAAAACTCAGGGGGCGCGACAAATCTTTTGTTAAGCTGAGTTGTTGACCCAACGCATACGCCTGGTTACAGAAATAAATCGTACTGTCGGGGATCGACAAGCGGTACTCAAACCCTAACCCATTCAACACCTCAAACCGTTCAATGCCCGATAATGAAGGAAGCAGTCTTTTCAGGCTATCGATCTTATTAACATTCTGGCCAGAAGTATGGCGAACGCATAAAAGCAAAAAGATTAAGATCCCAAAAAAGATACTATTCCTCATGAACCTGCAAATAACTAGAAGCCATCTCAAAAATAGAAATACAGAAACCACGAAAATCTCAAAGGTTTTACACAAAGGACTCAAAGTGCTCCAATTCAGCGGTTTTTTCATTGTGAACTTTGTGCAAACCTTTGCGTCCTCTGTGGTTAATCTTATTTTTGAGATGGCTTCTAACAAAATTGTCACATGCTGCAGCAGATGGTCTACGTTTCCTCAAAATCCAGGTCGCGACCAAATGTTTCCGGCAGCGACCGTAAGGCCAATAATGCGATAACGATGGTAACAACACCCACAATAACGGCACCCGTAATTATTCCAACATCTTCGCGTAACAGTTTAAAAGCAAACGTGAGGGGTACTACCGTTCCGCGAATAAAATTAGGAACCGTTGTAGCCACAGTTGACCGCAGGTTAGTTCCGAACTGCTCAGCAGCAATAGTAACAAACAGTGCCCAATACCCGATTCCAAACCCTAATAAGAAACAGCTTACATAAAAGAAGGTTTTGGAAATAAAGGGAGGATAAAGGTAAAGCAAAATGAAGCCCAGGGTTATCAGAATAAACACCAACACAATTTTTTTGCGGGACCGAAACCACTGGCTTAACAAACCGCTGCTCATGTCACCTGCTGCCAGGCCGAGGTAGCTGAACATCACGGCATCCCCGGCTACAATCGGAACTTGCAAACCAATTTCACGGGAAAATTCCGGTGAAAACGTAATCAGAATGCCGATGGTAAACCAAATGGGTAAGCCGATGAGAATGCAATTCATAAAGCGCTTAAAGCGACCGGCATTGGTAAACAAGGACATAAAATTCCCACGCTCAACGGTTTTTTCTTTCAGGGTCAAAAACATCCCCGATTCAAAAACACTGATCCGGGCTATCAACAACAACAGGCCCAATCCTCCGCCAATAAAATAAGCTACCTGCCAATCAAAATGTTTGGCAATTACATTGGCCAGTACAGCGCCTAATAATCCTACGGTAGCCACCAGCGTGGTTCCGTATCCGCGTAAGCGGGTTGGTAAAACTTCAGCCACCAGGGTAATGCCGGCACCCAATTCACCGGCTAATCCAATGCCGGCCACAAACCTGAGGATGGCGTATTGATCTACTGTCACCACAAAGCCATTGGCAATGTTGGCCAGAGAGTATAGCAAAATTGAACCAAAAAGTACCGACAGCCTCCCCTGCTTATCGCCCATAACCCCCCAGATGATGCCGCCTACCAGCAAGCCACCCATTTGCACCCGCAATAAAAATTCACCGGTATCGAATAATTGTTCGGCTGGCACACCCAGTCCTTGTAAACTTGGAATCCGCACGATGCTGAACAATAACAAGTCGTAGATGTCGACAAAATACCCAAGAGCAGCAACGATTACCGGGATGCTGAACAGCTTCTTAAGGTCGCCCGATTTCATGGTATAGGTGTACGGTTCAGTTTAAAAGGTTCGAAAATAAGTGTCTTTCGGCAAAGTCAAAAAATACTTTGGTAAGTGCAAAACCTTTATTCACCACTGATAAAAAAGTACACGGTGAATTGGTAACTTAAGCCTAACATGAACCCAAAATACTTAACCTATGAAGCGATATTACCTGTTCTTGTTCGGATTGTTGCTGATCAGTTCGGCCACTTCCGTAGCGCAAAAGAAAAGTACCCCTGCAAAAACTACCACCTACGATGATAAGCTCTACAACGCCATGGAGTGGCGAAGTATCGGCCCCTTTCGTGGCGGACGTTCGGCTGCCGTGGCCGGAGTGCCGGGCAAACCCAACCTGTTTTATTTTGGTGCCACCGGTGGTGGCGTGTGGCGCACTACCGATGCGGGCAACAGTTGGGAAAACATTTCGGATGGCTTCTTTGGAGGATCCATCGGTGCTGTAGCCGTTAGCGAGTACGATAACAACGTGATTTACGTGGGTGGTGGTGAGAAAACCGTACGCGGCAATGTCTCCTACGGCTATGGTATGTATAAATCGGTAGATGCCGGGAAAACCTGGACACACATCGGTCTAAAAGAATCGCGGCATATTTCACGCGTACGTATCCATCCTAAAAATCCGGAAATTGTTTATGCAGCCGTAATGGGCGATCTGTTCAAGTCATCCGAAGAGCGCGGTGTTTACAAATCCATCGATGGTGGCAAAACCTGGAAGCGCACCCTTTTTGCTAACGCAGATGCAGGAGCGGTAGATTTATGTTTCGATCCGGGCAATCCGAGAATCTTATATGCTACAACCTGGCGCATTCGCAGAACACCCTACAGTTTGGAAAGTGGTGGCGAAGGTTCGGCCATGTGGAAGAGTACCGATGGTGGTGACACCTGGACCAATATTACCGCCAACAGCGGATTACCCAAAGGCACCTGGGGCATTGTAGGCGTAACCGTTTCACCCGTAAACTCCAATCGTGTTTACGCCATCATCGAAAACGAAAACGGTGGCGTATACCGCTCGGATGATGCCGGCCAAACCTGGCGCAAAATGAATGACGATCGCAACCTGCGTCAACGGGCGTGGTACTACACCCGCATTTATGCCGATACAAAAGATGAGGACATGGTGTATGTGGTAAACGTATCGTACCATCGTTCTAAAGATGGCGGTCGTACGTTCCAATCATTTAACGCACCGCATGGCGACCATCATGATTTGTGGATTGCCCCTGAAGACAACCAGCGCATGGTTATTGCCGATGATGGCGGTGCGCAGGTAACGTTTGATGGCGGTGAAAACTGGAGCACCTATCACAATCAACCTACAGCCCAGTTTTATCGCGTAACCACCGACAATGCATTTCCTTATCGCATTTATGGAGCCCAGCAAGACAACTCCACCCTACGCATCTACCACCGCACCGATGGCTTTGCCATTACCGAAAGCGATTGGGAAGTAACGGCAGGAAGTGAAAGCGGTCACCTCGCACCCGATCCTGCCGACCTGGATGTAGTGTACGGTGGAAATTATGGAGGCTTGCTACAAATGCGCAACCACCGCACCGGTGAAAACCGTAACGTAAACGTATGGCCCAATAACCCGATGGGTCATGGCGTGGAAGATATGAAATTCCGGTTCCAGTGGAACTTCCCCATCTTCTTTTCACCTCATAATCCAAAGAAGCTGTATACCACATCCAACCATGTACACGTTTCTTACAACGGTGGACATTCCTGGGAAACCATCAGTCCCGATTTAACCCGAAACGATAAATCCAAAATGGGTTCATCCGGTGGGCCGATAACCAAAGACAACACCAGTGTGGAGTATTACTGTACCATATTCGCTGCCGGAGAATCACCGTACGAGAAGGATTTTATCGTAACCGGATCGGATGACGGGCTTATCTATGGTACCACCGATGGCGGAAAAGAATGGAAGAACATCACCCCGCCCGGCATGCCCGAATGGATGATGTTCAACAGTGTGGAGTTTGATCCGCACACCAAGGGTGGAATTTACGTTGCCGGTACACGCTACAAACTGGGTGACTATCGTCCTTACCTGTACAAATCCAAAGACTACGGAAAAACCTGGACCAAAATTACCGATGGCATTGATGCCGGACATTTTACCCGCGTACTACGGGCCGATCCGAAACGCAAAGGTTTGTTATATGCCGGAACCGAAACAGGGATGTACATTTCGTTTGATGATGGCGCCAGTTGGAAATCGTTCCAACTCAATTTACCCATTGTGCCCATTACCGATCTGACCATCAAAAACGACAACCTGATTGCCGCCACCCAGGGTCGCAGTTTCTGGTTAATTGATGACCTGACACCTCTTCACCAGCTCAGCGATGCCGTTGCCGCCAGTGAGGCTTATCTGTACAAGCCCATGCCCAGCTACCGCATGGGGCCGGCTTTCAGTTTCAGACAGGCTCCACGCACTGCAGGAAAAAATCATCCGGGAGGTGTAACCGTTCATTATTACCTTAAAGACACTACAAAAGCCCAGGTGAGCCTGGAATTTCTTCAGCCCGATGGAACCCTCATCAAAAAGTTCTCCACCAAACCCGATCTGAAAGCCAAGGAAGAAAAGCTTTCACTTGAACGGCCCGGCATGAACAAATTTAACTGGAATATGCGCTATCCCGATGCCGACCGGTTTGATGGCATCATTTTATGGGCTGCTTCACTGAATGGGCCACGGGCCTTGCCCGGCACGTACAAAGTACGCTTAACGGTGAATGGAAAATCGCAGGAATCTGATTTTGAAATTCTGAAAGATCCACGCAGTGATGCAACTGATTCCGACATGAAAGCCCAGTTTGACTTTGTACAGGATGTGATTGCAAAGGTTAGCGAAACACATACCGCCATTAAGAAAATCCGCACCGCACGTGAACAAATTAACCGGGCCATCGATCCCATTAAAGATCAAAAGGAAGCCATGAAAGATGTGTTGGATAAGGCCAAGGCCATTCAGGATGGCATGAAAACCATTGAAGAAACCTTGTACCAGACCAAAAACCGCAGTGGTCAGGATCCGCTCAATTTCCCCATCCGGTTGAACAACAAACTGGCCCACCTCAACTCGTTGGCCAGTGCCGGTAACTTCGCGCCAACGGTGCAAATGGTGGAGTTCAAAAACGAAATCACGGCCGAGATTGACAAACATCTGAAGGCGCTGGATAAAATTTTCAAGGAAGACATCCCGGCCTTTAACGCGTTGATAAAACAAAACAATATTGACGCTGTGGTGCTGAAAGATTAACCCGGTGAGTTTATACGAAAATAAGGTTGCATGGTTCATGCAGCCTTATTTTGTTTACGCCCATACTTTGTTTACTCTAAATCGCTAATTTTCCATCGGTTTTAATCACGTTCAATCCATGCTCAAAAGATTGCCGGTTGCAGGCTTGTTGTTTCTGTCACTCGTAGGATTCACCCAAACCAGGGTTACTTCCTTTAATCCGGTTAAATCGCTTTCAGCCTCTTCTATCGACCGGTGGACCAGCGACAATGGACTCATCTCCAATAACCTTACCGGTATACTTCAATCGTCAGACGGCTTCCTCTGGATTTCAACTTTCAACGGACTTCACCGGTTTGACGGCCACCGGTTTGAACTATTCGGACGCGATAATATTCCATTTCTTCAGGCCGATGCCTTTTATAAAGGCCGTGAAATCAACGGCCGAATTTTTTTTCCTACCCAAACCAGTGGTATTGTGGTATATGAAAAAAATGTTTTTACGCCTTTCCTCCCGGGAAATAAAACGCTCCCTTCTTCTATCCGGGATGTGCTTCTTTCCAACACTGGCGAATTATGGGTAGCCACCAACAATCGCGGACTTTTTATTGTGCGCGATACAACCGTTACCCAGGTTGAGCATCCGCCCGTGCGCGATATAAGCATCTATAACCTGGAGCAGGATAAGGATGGCATCATCTGGGCAGCCACCAATGGCAATGGGGTGGTAAAGATTGCCGGTGATACTTTTCAACATTTTACCACTCAAAATGGGCTCTCCTCCAACACCGTAAACAGTTTGTTACGCTCGCCACAAGGTGAAATATTGGTGGGCACAACCAAAGGACTGGATATCATTTCCGGAACAAAAATTATTCCGGTAAAAGGGTTGGAGAATGTCCAGGTAAATCATTTGATCGCGGATCAGTACAATTCCATTTGGGCTGCCACCCAACAGGGCTTAGTGCGCCTGAACCCGACACTGGGCACAAAAGAATTTTTTACCAAAAAAGAAGGGTTGCCTACGCTTGAACTAACCTCCCTGGCCTTTGACAGTGAAGGCAGCTTGTGGATTACTTCAGGTAAAGCCGGGCTTATCCGGTTAAAAGATACCGGGATTGTAACCTACTCCGAAACCAACGGCCTGTCACTTGATCATGTGAATATCATTGCCGAAGGGCCTGATGGAAATCTTTACATCGGAAGTGATGGCGGGCACATTGATATTTTATTCGAAGATGGTCGAATTGAACCTTTAAACGTCCAATTCGCCAACATTGGCATTCGCGATATCTGCTTCGACTCACACGGGAGGCTTTGGGTTGGTTCGTACAATGGCGTATGGATTAAAGACGGCTCACGCGAAATCCAACTTGACACAAAAACCGGGTTACCCGCACAGGATGTACGCAGAATCCTGGAAGATAAACAAGGTAATATATGGTTAGCCACCCGATCCGGTGGGGCCATCGTATTAACGGATACACGGGTTAAAACCGTTTACAACAAACTATCCGGCATTCAGTCTAACTACATCATGGCCATTGAACAGGATGCTCAGGGTAATATGTATTTGGGAACCAATAGTGGCGGACTAAGTCGCATTAATACAGATGGAACCATACAAAATTTCCAAATAACCAACGATGACAACGGATTGCTGATTTTTAATATCCATATCGATACCGATGATCTGTTGTGGCTGGTAACCAATATGGGGATATACCATTTTGATGGGCAAAAGGCAATCAAATTACTACTGGCCGACAAAATCCGGGGCGAGACGCATTTCGATTGGGTAGAAGATGATATCGGCAATGTTTGGCTGTCTTCCAACAAGGGGGTAATCCAGTTAAAGAAAGCAGATGCGTTGGCGTTTGTTCATGGCAACCTGACTGAAATAAAAACCAAGCTGTACGATAATGCCGATGGCATGAAAAACAAAGAGTGCACTGGTGCAACGCGCTCCATAAAATCGACTGAAGGTGAAATCTGGATTCCGACCATCGGTGGCGCCTCGGTTATCCAGCCTAAAAATGTTCAGGTGAATACCGTTGTGCCCCCGGTATACATCACCAAACTGGTTACCGACAATACTGTTTATTATCCCGGTTCAGAAATTACCATCACACCCGGCAACGTTCGTTATCTGCTACACTTCACCAGTTTAAGTTTATTGGCTCCGCGTAACAATAAGTTTAAATACAAGCTTGATGGCGTAGATAAAACCTGGATTGAAGGTGGAAATGAACGCGAAACGGTTTACACCGGACTTAAACCCGGTACGTACACCTTTCGGGTTATGGCCAGCAACAACGATGAGGTATGGAATACCACCGAAGCGCGGCTGTCGTTCACGGTAAAGCCGGCTTTTTATCAAACCCTGTTTTTCAGGTTTCTCATAGCCTCCGCCATGGTGCTGACCTTTTTCGGGATTTACAAACTACGCGTATACGACATCGAGAAACGTAACCGTGAGTTGCACAAGGTAAACAGCGAACTCGACCGGTTTGTGTACAGTGCCTCACACGATTTACGGGCCCCGTTGACCTCTGTGTTAGGGCTGGTTAATGTGGCTAAAGCAGATGACGGTAAGGAAATTAAAACTTACCTGAACCTGATCGAGGCCAGTGTAAAGAAACTGGATGCTTTTATTCGCGACATCATTGATTTTTCGCGCAATGCGCGCCTTGAACTAAAAACGGAAGAAATAGCATTTGAACCTTTGATTCATGAAATCGTAGACGACCTGAAATACCTGGACGAACGGAATAAAATATTACGAACCATTTCCATTACCAGTAATGGACCGTTCCATACCGATGTGCGAAGGTTAAAAATCATTCTCAGCAACCTGATCTCCAACGCCATTAAATATCATGATCCGGGTAAAGAAAATCCTTTCCTTGAAGTTAAAGTTGAACACACCGATCAACACGCCAGTATCCGCGTTATCGACAACGGCCTGGGCATTGGCCCTGAACATCTGCAACATGTATTCGATATGTTTTACCGGGGCAATGAAAATGCCAAAGGATCGGGCCTGGGGTTATACATTGTGAAAGAAACGGTGGAGAAGCTTAACGGGAAAATTTTTGTCGAGTCCAAAATAAATAAGGGCAGTACGTTTGAAGTAACACTGCCCTCATTATTCTATTCCGATGAAGAAGATTAAAGATTAATGATTTTCCGGCTCACCGCATACCAGGCCAGCGCACCTACCACCGGAAACACAACAATTACAATCGACCAAAGTATTCGCTTCTCTGTTGAAAATTCCCTTCGCCATACATCCATGACCGCCAGTACAATAATAACAACAATGAGTATGCCCCATAATCTGCCCATACTACAACTTAATTGGTTTCCAGAATTTTAAACAACTCATCGAGATTAGGTGAGATAATAATTTCGGTACGCCTGTTCTTCTGCCGGTTCTGCGGAGTGTCGTTACCGGCCAGCGGAACATATTCGCCACGGCCGGAAGCCGTAATCTGTTTAGGCGATACGCCAGCCTTCGTTAAAATTTTAGTAATGGCAGTGGCCCGCATTACACTCAAATCCCAGTTATCCTGCATGTATTGCGAGATTTTGGATACCGGAACATTATCGGTATGGCCTTCAATCATGATGTTAATATCGTGTTGATCTTTAATGGCTTTGGCCAGTTGCTGCAGTGCCGTTACGCCTTTGTTGTCTACCACAACACTGCCCGAAGCAAACAAGAGTTGTTCGGCAAGCGACACATACACTTTTCCGTTTTTAATGTTTACGGTTAGATCGTTCTCTTTGAAATTGAGCAGGGCATTGGAGATTCGGTTTTTCAAATCGTTAACAGCTTTGTCTTTTGCCGCCAAAACCGCTTCCAGGTCTTTCACCTTCTTTTCACGTTCGGTCAGGCTTACACTTAGCGAGTCATTCATTTTCCGGGTGCGTTCCAGGTTATTTTGTATGGCCAGCAATTGCTCCTGTTGCTGCGCCATGTCGCGGTTTAATTTGCCGCTGCTGGTTAGCAGATTT
Source organism: uncultured Roseivirgaceae bacterium (assembly GCA_964583905.1). Lineage (GTDB taxonomy): Bacteria > Bacteroidota > Bacteroidia > Cytophagales > Cyclobacteriaceae > UBA2336. The sequence continues at coordinate 8,703 of CAZOYJ010000046.1, read as the reverse complement.
TTATAATACGCGTTTAACTGATCGTATTCTTTGTTGAGTTCCGCGAGCTTTGATGATTTCGCCTGCAAATCATCGGATAAGACTGTTGAATCAGTAATCAGCTTTTTTACCTGCTGATCAAGTTCCTGTAATCGGGCGTTGGCGCGCTCCAATTCAGCATTTCGTTCGGCCAGGTCGGCTTCCATGCGTACCTTTTGGGCTAAAATGTCATCGTATTTTTTCTTGGACACTACACAGGATGATAGCACTGCGGTTAGCAAAAGTAAAGTGATTGTACGGTTCATATATTAAGTTTAAAAAATTAGTCAGGCAAATATCGACAGATTATTTTCAAATAAAAATCCCTGAAAAAATGAAGCGCTAAGAAACCCAGGCTCCTTATCCTATTGATCCTGTAAACGTGTTACCAACATAAGAATAGTTGGAGCTGCACTGGAAACAATTATTTTAACATTTTCAGGCAGGTCCCGTTTTAGCCAGATATAATTTTTCCATATACCATTCGCTTGAATGGCCGCAACGGACTGACCGTGAAGTTGGAATTCGTATCCATGAACAACACCCACCCTATCCATTAATCCACGCTTACCATCGGCCCTTTCTTTTATCGGCACAATCGAAATTCGCTGAATACCATTCGTTAATTCACCAAAAAAAAGAAATCCATCAGGCACCTGGCTTCCTACGGTTGTAGTTAGTTTGATCCCCCACGTACTAGAATCAAATGAGGGTAAAAACTCAGCTACGAAATTATCCTGATGGTCCTGTAATTCAGTAACGGTATAATTTCTTCGCTCCTGATGAAGCGATTGTGTTATACTGTTAACAAGTGCATTTACATATACGGTGTCCTTCCCCTGGCTGGTAAACACATAAGAAATTTTTTGATCGGATTTTGCCACGATTGATGTCTCAGGAAAAAAGAAGCCCCTGTTTCGTTGTCTGGCACGGGTTGTTATCCAACCGGCCTTTCCGGATACGATGGCATAGGGCCCAAAATAATATTTAACAACGGTGCTTATACCCCTGGACTTAAATTCATATTGGTCACTATTTGCCAGCAATTCATCATCCACTTTCATCATTTGCTGTCGTTTTTGAGCCGATGCACTCAGTATCGAAAATATACCAAAACAAATCAGAAGTAGATTTCGCATACAGTTGTAGGTAACGGAATGACAAATATTTAATTTAGAAAGCTTTTTTTATCAATATACCAATAAACTAAACACATCTTATGGAGGGCATGCTCAAACCCGGCTCGTTACAAAACAAAACCATCATCATTACAGGAGGCGGCACCGGTCTTGGCCGCTCCATGGGTAAGTACATGCTCGAACTGGGCGCCAACCTGGTTATCACCAGCCGGAAAAAAGAGGTGCTGGACAAAGCTGCGGATGAGCTGAGAAAAGAAACGGGTGGCAAGGTATTGCCGGTACCCTGCGATGTACGCAAGTATGAAGAAATTGAAAATGTAATCACATCAGCAGAAGCTGAGTTTGGCCAAATCCATGGCGTGTTGAACAATGCAGCCGGAAATTTTATCAGTCCAACCGAGCGGCTTTCTCACCGGGCATTTGATATTGTAGTCGACATTGTACTGAAAGGAACCTACTACACCACGCTGGCTGCCGGTAAGAATTGGATTTCGAAGAAACAGCCTGGAGTATTTTTGAACATTGTTACTACGTATGCCTGGACCGGTTCAGGCTATGTGGTGCCATCGGCTTGCGGCAAAGCGGGTGTGCTGGCACTGACCCGGTCGCTGGCGGTGGAGTGGGCAAAGTATAATATCCGCAGTAACGCCATTGCCCCCGGCCCTTTTCCTACAGAGGGGGCTTGGAGCCGGCTGCTTCCGGGCGACCTGGTAAATAAATTTGATCCGGCACAACGCATCCCGTTGAAACGGGTAGGTGAACACCAGGAGTTGGCCAATTTAGCCGCCTACCTGATGTCGGACTTTTCTGCGTATATTAATGGTGAAGTTATTACCATAGATGGCGGGGAATGGCTGAAAAATGGCGGTGAGTTTAGTCACCTGGAAATAATACCGGATGTGATGTGGGACGAATTGGAGAAGAAGCGGGGACGGTAAAAGCTTTTTAGGATGCGTAACCTGCTGAAAGTATGGAACTGGAACAGTCACTCAACATTCAGTACTGGATTTACCTTTTCCTAAGTGGATTTTTCTTTTCCACTGGCATCCTGCTTATCCTGATTTATTTTTTCAATAAGGCCAAGGTCTCCTTTCTTTATTACGCCCTTACCATCTTCATCGCCAGCGCCATTCAACTGCTATACTACTTGCGGGGTGTGAATTTCTTTTTAGCACCCGCTGACTACCCGCTATTCAACTGGAGTTTATATGAAAAATTTCATGTACTGCTGAACATCCTGGTTCATGCCGGGTTTATTCTCTTTTTATCGGCCTCCATCCAAAGCGGTAAAGGGCTTGTAAAAATTTTTCTGTCCGTTTCCGGTATCACCATATTAATTTTGTTTTTGTTGGGTGCTGAGTTCTCTGCACACCCCGCTTACACATGGTCGCGGGGGCTTACACAAATTTTGTATTATACCTCAACCGGCTGGATGTTGGTGAAAGGTTTTCTTAAAAATATCGATTACTTCAACTGGGTAATCAGTGGGGTGGTTATTTACCTGTTAACCGAAATATTTTTAACAGCGGATTATTTTTCAATTTGGGATGGGCACTCATTCACCCGCTCTGCATTATGGTTAACCGGATTAACCATACCGTTCACTCTATACGCCATCTTTCTTTCGAAAGACCTGGCCCTTACCAGCAAACACCTGCAAGAGGAGGTAAAGCTGAATTCGGAATTGAAATACAAAGAACTGGAAGCCCGGCAAATCCGTGAAGTAAACAACCTGAAGTCGCGTTTCTTTGCCAACATCTCCCATGAATTCCGAACACCCCTAACCCTGATTCTTGGGCCCATCGAAAAAAAACTTAAGGAAACTACTACCGAAAATGAACGGGCTGAACTTCAACTGGTTCATCGCAATGCTACACGGCTTCTGAATCTTGTCAATCAATTGCTGGAGCTATCTAAACTTGAAGCCGGTTCGATGAAGTTAGCCTGTCGGCCAGGAAATATCAGTCAATTTATCAGCGCTGTCGCCAGTCAGTTTCAATCAATGGCCGCTTCAAAAAACATAACCTTTACCTGCACGCAGCCCGAGGAAATTCAATGCTATTATGACCACGACAAACTGGAAAAAATAGTTTTCAATCTGCTCTCTAATGCTTTTAAGTTCACCCCCGAAAACGGGAGTATCACCGTATCGCTCTTCACCGGTCATGCCGATTATTTATTTCCCGATGGGTATGCGCAACTGGATGTAGCCGATACGGGAACCGGTATTGCACAGGAACATCTGCAAAAGATTTTTGATCGATTTTACCAGATTGACAGTTCGGTAACACGCGAATTTGAAGGTTCGGGTATCGGACTGGCTCTAACCAAAGAACTCGTTGAACTGCACCATGGCACAATTGAGGTTGCCTCTCAACCCGGAACAGGAACAACATTTACGGTCAGGCTGCCCCTTGGTCATTCCATTTACAGGCCTGATGAAATTACTGAAACCATTATCTCTTCCGCTGAGCCTTCTCCGCTTCTCAAGTCACAACCAATACCAGAACAAATAGAAACCGAAGATATTTCGCAACCTAAAATTCTGGTCATCGAAGACAACGAAGACCTCCGGCATTTCATTCGGGAAAATTTAAAATCACATTACCAGGTGTTGCTCGCCCAGGATGGCTTAGAAGGGCTGTCGATTGCACAACAGGAAATACCCGACCTTATTATTTCTGATTTGATGATGCCAAAGGTTGATGGCCTGCAAGTAGTAAAACAGCTTAAGCAAGACGAACGCACCAGCCACATTCCCATAATTTTGCTTACCGCTAAAGCCGACCAGCAAACAAAACTGGCAGGCCTGGAAACCGGTGCCGATGATTACATCGCAAAACCTTTTGACCTGGCTGAACTTCAGGTGCGGGTAACCAACCTGATTGAAAACCGGAAAAAACTCCAACAAAAATTTGCGGGAAGATTAACCATCAAACCTTCGGAAATCGAAGTACAATCCGTTGACGACCGGTTTATCCAAAAAGTAATACAAGCTATTGAAGCACACATTGACGACTCTTCCTTTGGAATTGAGGTTTTGGCCCACGAAGTAGGGATGAGTACAGCCCAGCTCTACCGGAAGATCAAAGGCTTAACCAATTATAAACCCGTTGACCTGATTCGCCACATCCGGTTGGAACGGGCCGCTTCCCTGCTGAAACAACAAGCCGGAAATGTGGCCGAAATCGCTTACCAGGTTGGGTTTAATAACCTATCCTACTTCGCAAAATGCTTTAAGGAGAAGTTCGGGGTGACGCCTTCGGAGTTTCTGAAAACCTGATGCGACCAATCTATGGAACGTCCCTCGTACCAGAAATTGTCAAAGCAAGATAAATATGTGTTAAAAGGAAAGCTTACAGTTTCCTTAAGTTTGATAACACCAAATAAAAAATGACTATGCGCCTCCTTACCGCCTTTTTTATCCTTATGACCATGCCTCTCTTATGCAGTGGGCAGTACAACCAGCAACGTAAATCCCGGTTCCCGACCAGAGACCAAACAATGAAACTTCATAATTTCGCCATACACTTTTCTACCATACCCGCAAAAACTACGGCTGTCCATCCTGCTTTTTCGAATAAAACCGAATGGGAAGAAAATAACCGACTTTATCCATCGGTCATGAGAAACCCTTCAGTACATCCCTACAAGCCTTATTTGCCAGACAAAGCTTTAATCCAAAAACGGAACCTATTTACAGGCAATCCCGCCCTGCAGGGTGGTACTTTTGAACCATTCATTCAAACTGCATTTTCGCTCATAACCGGAAAGCCGTATTAAATATCATTCCTGATCGTGTGGCATAACTATTTTGTCGTAACGTACCGGCACCTCATCCGTCAACGGGTTTCAACGCTGATCAACATCACCGGGCTGGCATTGGCCATTTCCTGCTGTACCGTCTTTTACCTGATTATTGCCCACGAACTGTCGTTTGATCATTGGCACGAAAAGGCCAACCGGACTTACCTGATAACCATTGAAAAAAAGGATGGGAGGTTAGGCAACCAGGTACACTACCCGGCAGCAGAAGCCCTGCGCCAGGATTTTCCCGACTTTGAAATGATCACCCGAACACACGGACCGGAAGAATATAAAATTTCTGTTGAACGTACCGAAAATCAACGTGATCATTTCAATGAACCCCTGGTGCTATTTGCAGACGGCCACTTTCTGGAGATGTTTGATTTCAAACCACGCACCTCTTTTGATGGACACGTTCTCAACCAACCTGAACAGGCCCTGCTCACCGAATCGCTTGCGCGCAAATATTTTGGTGATGCGGAAGCAATAGGAAAGTTTCTGTACCTCAGCGACAGCATACCCGTGCAGGTGGCCGGTCTTTTGGAAGATCCGCCACGCAACACCAATTTTCAGTTCAACATAATTATTTCTGCACCCACGTTCGACAAGCTTCAAAAAGATCCCAAAAAAATAAACGACTGGCTCTTTCATTCAGGCGCCTCGGTGTTTGTGTGCCTTCGCCCGGATGACCAACCTGAAAAATATACCGCCCGTTTGCGGGAATTCACCGAACGCCATGCCGCCTTTTATACGCCAGGAGATTATTATTACGGATTGCTTTCGGTAAAAAAATTTCATACCGACCCTCGCGTAGAGTGGGATTTCATCCATTACACCACCCCTCCCGAACTAATTTGGATTCCGGCCGTGTTGGCCCTATTACTTCTTTCCATTGCAGGTTTTAACTTCATTAATCTTACTGCTGCACAAACCATGCTTCGTGCCCGCGAAGCCGGTATTCGGACGGTGGCCGGTAGTACGAAATTTCAGTTGTCGCTTCGCTTTTTACTGGAGATAGCCCTCGTTATTTTGATCTCCCTTTGCTTCAGTTTACTTCTAAGTTACACACTGCTTCCGGAAGTCAACAATCTGTTTGCCATCGTCCATTATCAACTTTCCCTGGATAAGGATACGTTGCCTTTCTTATTTCTTCTGGGAGGATTGTTGCTTATTACCACAGGCGCTTATCCCGTGCTGATGCTCCTTCGGCTGAAACCTGAAGAAGCATTAAAGAGCAAGGTATATGCTGGAAGTGGTCATGGGAATAACATCATCCGCAAAACCCTGATCGTAATCCAGCTTTCCGGCTCCTTGCTGCTGCTAATAGCCGCTTTGGTGATAAGCGCTCAAATTACCTTATGGGAAAACACCGATATGCAATTCAGAAGGAAACAGGTGGCCATGGTTTACCTGCCGGAAGAACCGGTAGAAAATTACCGGAATTTCAAAACTAATCTTTCAAGACTTGCCGGTGTGGAGTATGTTTCGCTGACTAGCGCAACGCCAACAGGGGGATGGTGGGGAGGTGCAAAATTGCATGAGGAAGACAAAGAATTACCGGCTTCTGTCACATTCATGGATGAGGACTTTATCAAAGTATACGATATGAAGCTACTGGCCGGAACGATAAACTCGGGAGAAAACAAAAAGGTAATCATTAACCGGAAGTTAGCTGCCAATCTGGGCTTTGACACGCCTGATGACGCACTAAGCCAGGAAATCATTGTTGAGGTGGCCTTCCGTGAAAAATTCAAAGCCCCGGTTTACGCAGTCATGGAGGACAACTTGAACGACCCCATGAAGAATTTAGCCAAACCGAAGATCTATATCCTGAACCATCCGGCAAGCGGCCTTAGCCTGAGTGTGCATCTGGCCATTAACCGTGAATACTCTGCTGTAATGGAAGCTGTCGGGAAAGAATTCAAAACCTTTTTCCCGGATGGCATTTTTGAATGGGCGGCCATCGAAGAAAAAATTGCCGATGACTACCTGTTGGAAACCCTCATTAAAAAAGCCGTTCGCTTTGGCGCAGCCGTGGCCATACTCATAGCCGCCATCGGACTTTACGGCATCATTAGTTTTATGGGCACAGTGCGCAAAAAAGAAATGAGCATCCGCAAAGTAAATGGCGCTACCGGAGTGAATATCATCATGATTTACGTGAAAGAATTTACGCTGCTCGTGCTGGTGAGTTTTGGGGTAACGCTACCCATTGCTGCATTTTTGATAAACCAATGGCTGGAGCAATATGTAAACCGGATCAGTCTTGGGCCCTTGTATTTTATAAAAGCTCTTGTACTTATTATCTTTATTATGCTGGTTTCCATACTTTACCGAGCCCTACAAAGCGCACGGGTGAACCCGGCTGAGGTGTTGAGGGGGGAGTAATTGCTTATTATTTAAAAATATGAAAATTCGCTTTATATCATTCAGCCTTTTACTTTCAATTATTTGCCCTTGTCTAGCACAACAATCTGGCAATAATTTATTTGTAGAGCGTATTAGCGAATTCAATACTTCGATTCAAGCTATACATAAAGACCGAAATGGATTTATATGGATAGGTGGATGGGACGGACTTTTTCGATTTGATGGTATTAATGTCAAACCTTACAACCATATCATACCCACTTGGACAAATTTCTTTATACAAGGTATTAGTGAAGACAAAGATGGAAATCTATGGCTCGAAACAGCTTTGCATGATTTCATTTTTTTTAATCCTGAAACCGATTCAGCATGTAAAGTGAGTGAAATATTTCCCCAAATAGTAAAGGAGGGGCTATTTTCTTCAAGCATTTCAACTTACAATAATAATGTTGCACTTGCTACTAATATGAATTTGTATATCGCTAATCATACCACAGGAAATTATTATAAAAAGGACATCGATCAATTTAAGCAGGCAACAAGATTTCTTAAGCATGATGAATTGGGGAATTTATGGATTGGCCTTTCTAATGGATTACTTAAACTTTCACTTACAGATGAATTGTACTACGAAGAATTTAGGCACCACCTCACCAGACCATCTGAGATCGATAAAAACGGTAATCTTTGGATTGGAACTAGGGCGGGTGTATTGTTTTATGATCCGGGTAACAGGACTAAAAATATTTATACATTTCAAGATATCTCGCCATCCAATGAAGTTAATGCTCTGGCACTTGACAATCGGGGAAATTTGTGGGTAGGAACCCAAGGGGGGTTGATTCAATACAATTTAATTACAAAAGAAAGTAATTTCTACACATCCAGAAATGATGATCCATTTACAATTAATGGAAATAATATAAGAGTATTATTCTACTCGGAAGATGATGAAATACTCTGGGTTGGTACTGACGAAGGATTAAATAAAATTGTATTTAACAAGCAGCACTTTCATACTATTCCACTAAATCTTAACAACGAACAGGATGCTGGGGTAAAGTCCATATATCAGGATTCTGACCTAAATCTTTGGATAACAACACGAGATGATATAATTCGCCTGGTGAATAAGGGGGGATTAGTGAATAATAATGGGCTTCAAAGTCAAATTACTTCCTTAGAGCCATTGTTTTTCATTTTCGAAGATGAGCATAGAGATATGTTTTTTCTTTCAGGGTACAAAGTAACCCGGGCAGTTAAACTCGACAGGATCACTCGAAAAGTAAAAGAACTGAATATTGAACTAATCCCAAGTTCAACAGATCCAGTAAAGTATATTGGTAATCAAGAATTAATTGCAAAGGAT
>CAZOYJ010000045.1:10888-19536 GCA_964583905.1 uncultured Roseivirgaceae bacterium | reverse complement strand
TGGCGGTTTCCATGTTTGTGTATAAAACAAAAGGTATACTTGGCGTAAGCCGAATCCTGTTCATGCTCTTGTTGGTAATGATGGGGTTGACCCTGGTTGGGATAGGGGTTCGGGTTGCGTTACAAACTTTTAATCCGGTAGTCAATTATAGTATCGGATGTTTACTGCTGGCTGTGTTGTTTGTTTTGGTTGGCCGGAAACTACGAAAGAAAGACTCGCGCGTACGGGCTGGTTTGATTAAATTTTTGGACGCCTTGCCCAGTTTGTTTATGCTCATCATCGTGATTGGTGGAATTGTAGTTGGATTTTTTACCGCTACCGAAGCTTCTGCCATTGCGGTGTTGTACTCGGTGATCCTCGCTTTTTTATACCGGGAAATAAAAGTGGATCAACTCCCAATTATCATTTTAAATTCAGTTAAGACTACGGCCGTAGTCATGTTGTTGATTGCAACCAGTATTGCCTTATCGTGGATTATGTCGTATGAAAATATTCCACAAAATGTAAGTGCAGGGTTAATGGACGTAAGCAACAACCCGTTTGTCATCCTGCTGATCATTAATCTCATTCTTCTCTTTGTGGGCATCTTTATGGATATGACTCCCGCAGTTCTGATTTTCACGCCTATTTTTCTTCCTGTTGTAACCGCACAACTCGGCTTAAGCCCCATTCATTTCGGAATTGTTATGGTACTGAACCTGAGCATCGGGCTTTGCACCCCTCCGGTGGGCTCGGTGCTGTTCATCGGTTGTAGTGTGGCTAAGATTCCCATCGCAAAGGTGATCAAGCCCCTGGTGCCGCTGTTCATTGCCATGGTGGTTGTGCTGCTGCTGGTCACCTACATTCCTGAGTTAAGCCTGTGGCTTCCGGGTTTATTTGATTATTGATTTTAAACTTGGTTATTTACAGACCTGTCAGGTTTTAAAACCTGACAGGTCTGTAAATGGAAATGAACAGGAAAGTTTTTGAACACACCCTCACCGTCACGGCTTTGGATATCGATAACCTTAATCATGTCAATAATGTAGTATACCTGCAATGGGTGCAGGATATCGCCTCGGCACATTGGGGTTCGATTGCTTCAATGGAGATACAGAAAAAATATTCCTGGGTGGTGCTGAAGCACGAGATCGAATATTTCAATCCGGCCTACCTGAATGATGTGCTTAATGTAACCACCTGGGTCGAAAAATCGGAAGGGGCTCGTTCAGAACGGCATGTGGAATTCCACCAGTCAAAAACCAATACGTTGATTGTCCGGGCAAAAACGATGTGGTGTTTGTTGGATGCCAACACCATGCGGCCACGCAGGATTGAATCCGATATAATAGAACTATTTCATTGACCGGCAAACAGCTCGATCATTTTTTTCCGATGGGTTGAATCAGGCAGTCTGCCATAACCTCCCATCGCGTTATCCAGCATATGCTGAGGTTTGGAAGTACCGGGAATCACGCAGGTTACCGCAGGATGGGCGAGGATGAATTTCAAAAAAAACTGACCCCAGCTTGTACAATCAAATTCTTTAGCCCAATCGGGTAATGATTTTCCTTTTACCCGATTAAAAAGGGCACCTTCTTCAAACGGGCGATTGATTAATACGGACACTTTCTTTTCCTGCGCTAATGGAAACAAACGTTCTTCTGCCTTTCGGCTAAGCAAAGAGTAATTGATCTGAAGAAAATCAATGGGGTTGTTTTTAAGAATTTGTTCCACCTGTCCATAAGCACTTTCGGTATAGTGAGTGATGCCAATGTACCGTATTTTGTTTTGTTCCTTCCAGTCGCGCAATGTTTTTAAATGCGTTTGCCAGTCCACCAGGTTATGGATTTGCATCAAATCGATTTGCGTTCGTTTGAGCAGGCGCATTGATTCAGTCATTTGTTTTATGCCCTGGTCTTTTCCGGATGTCCAGACTTTAGTAGCAATGAATAATTCCTTGTTCAGGTTTAATTCTGTTGAAAGATCACCAACTACTTTTTCCGACCGCCCGTACATGGGTGAACTGTCTACTACTTTCCCGCCTTTGTCGTTAAGTGTTTTTAAAACTTCCTTTAGCGGGTTAAGCGATTCAGGGGTGGGCCCCACATCAAAGGTTTGCCAGGTGCCCAGTCCAACTACTGGAATTTTTTCACCTGATGAAGTGGAACGGGTCATCATAGTATCGGGAACAACAACTTTGAACGAAGAAATAACCGGGGCTAAGGCCAGTGTTGAAAGCAGGCGCAAGTGGTTCCTTCTTGATACGTTCACTTCGTAAAGTTAATACTGTACTCCAAATGCGGAGATCTGTCAGGTTTTTTTGAAACCAGACAGATCTCCGTAAAATTGGCCTCACGCCAGTTCGCGCAAATCCACCGGTACAACTTTCGATACGCCTTTCTCTACCATGGTGATGCCGTAGATTACATCGGTGGACGTCATCGTGCGTTTGTTATGGGTTACGATTACAAACTGTGAATCTTTGCTAAAGCTCCGGATAATGTGATTGAACTTGTCGATGTTGGCGTCATCCAACGGAGCATCCACCTCATCAAAAATACAGAAGGGGGCCGGCTTCAATAAGTACATCGAAAATAATAACGCGGTAGCGGTTAACGTTTTCTCCCCACCCGAAAGCTGGTTGATGGTTAACGGACGCTTACCTTTTGGTTTGGCAATAATGTCGATTTCGGATTCCAACGGATTATCCGGTTCCACGAGCTTTAGGTCGCAATCGTCTTCTTCGTTAAAGAGTGAACGGAATACGCGCTTGAAGTGATCCCGGATCTGGTTGAACGCTTCCATAAAGGTTACGCTGGCTGCGGTCTCAATTTCTGCAATCGTACTCAACAGCGATTCCTTGGCTTTCATTAAGTCATCTTTTTGCGCGATGATGAAGTCGTTACGTTCTTTTATCTCGGTATACGCTTCCATGGCCATCGGGTTGATGGGGCCCATAGTGTCGAGGCGTTCGCGGATGCGGGTCACTTCATTCCGGATTTTCTCTTCATCCAGAACAGCCAGTGCTTCTTGTTCTTCGGGAGTTACCTGGCTTGCCAGGGCGTCCAGGTCGACATTAAATTCAACGGACAAACGTTCTTTAACGGAGTTCAGATGAAGCTTACTTTCGTTCAACTGTTTTTGCAACTCCATTAACAGGTTATCGATACTATTGCGGGAGTGCTGTACCTCGCGCAGGTCTTTTTCTACCTGGTCGATGTTTCCGCGCGCTTCATAATAGTCTTTCTCTGCCTCGCTTAGTCCTTTTTCCATTTCCTCCTTTTGGGCGTACATGGAAATGAGTTCGGTGTCGTTGGTTTGTGTGGTTTCTACAATGAGTTTTGCTTCTTCTTCGTTTTTCTTCAGTTCTTCAACATTGAGTTCAATCCGTACAGCGCTTTGTTCCATCGACTCCTGTTTGAACCGGATCTCCTGGTCGATGCTCTTCACCCGGTTTTCCTGCTGGTGGAAAAAGATGTTTTGTTCATTATAGGCAGCCGATTTCTGACTGAGAAGATCACTTTCGGCAGCATGCTTTTCGGTGATTTCACTCATCCGGGTTTCATGTTGCAGTACTTCATGATTCAGGTGCTGGGCCTTTGGCTTCAGTTCATCCAATTCGTTCAGCAGCGAATCGATTTTTTCGAGGATGTCTTCCCTGCGCAAATCAGAGTTGCTCAGCATTTGCGAGAATTGCTCGCTCTTGGTACGTACGGAAACATACTCTTCATTAATCTGGCGAATGGTGTTCTGCAGGGCTTCAATCTGATGCCGGATGGTATGGTCGCGAAGTTTTTCCAGATCGGTTTGGCGTTGCAATAAGCTTTCACGCGTTTCATTCAGCTTGCCGGTGAGCTCACGGATTTCCTTTTCCAGTTTTTCCAGGTTCTTCGCGCGGCCAATGCGTTTTCCTTCAAACAGTCCAACCGAACCACCCGACAGGCTAAACCTGCGCTTGGTTATTTTGCCACTCTTGGTAATAAACGTATTATCGTCATCGGCCGGTATGCCCTTGATGTCGCCTTCGTACACATATACCCGGTCGAGAATAAACGACATCAGTTTACGGTACTTCGGATCGAATTCAATGATTTGCGTTGCCGGAAAAGCATTGTCGTAAATGCGGGTAGGTGTGGGATCAAATTTTTCGAACGAATCGAGGATGAAAAAGTTCGCCTTGCCTTTTGCCGCATCGCTTAAAATGTTGATGGCTTCGTAGGCCTCGGCTTCATGCTCAACGATGTAATAATTGAGATACCCTTCCAGGTAATTTTCAATCGGCACCCGGTATTCTTCAGGACATGTCAGGATATCCGAAAGAAGGGGGGCATTTTTAGCAATTTTTTTCTTGAGAAACTTTATGGCTTCCGGAAAACCTTCCAGGTTTTCGACCAGCGACTTGGTCAGGTTGTATTCGTTCTGACGGGCATCCAGTTTACGACCGATGGAGGTCATTTCCTCGCGGATCATTTCAATGGTTTTTTCCATCGAGGCAATCCGCCCGAGAGTATCTTCCTCTTCCTGCTTTAAACGTAAAAGATCTTCCTGCTTGCGGTCGATTTCTCCCTGGAGTTCCACCAGTTTGTTTTCAAACTCCACCAGGCTTGCACTTTGCTTGCTGGTATCGGTGGCCGTGCGTTCCAGTTCCTGCTTGAAGGACGACACCTGAATTTCGCGGATTTCCACCGCTTTGTTCACCTGGAAACTTTCTTCCTGTTTTTCACGCTGCACGTGCCGCAAGGAATCAACTTCAGCCTGAAGCAATTGCGTAACGCTCTTTTGTGTTTCGTATTCAGCCTTCAGGTGATTCAGCTTTTCACTAATTTCTTTGAGGATTACTTCAGCCGATTCTTTTTCTGATTCTAAACTTTGAATGCTGAAGCGTGCGCGTTCATTGCTTTTTCTATCTTGTTCAATTTGTTCGCGCAAGTTGCCGGCCCGGTCGTTTAAATAACGTAAGCGTTCGTTTTTGATTTGCTTCTCGCTTTCGTAGTGGCGGATGTTGGCCACGAATTCATTAATCGACTTTTGGCGGGCCGACAGGGTTTTCTCTTTAATAATAAGGTCGGCTTTTGCCTGCTCAATCTGCGCTTCTTTCTCAGCTGTATCGGTGGTGAGTGCAACTTTACGATCGTTTTCTTCCTGGATCTTTTGTTGCAACGCACTGTACTTGTCTTTGTGCTGGTTCATCACCAGCTTGGCAAGCGTAATGCTCTTCTCTTTATACTCTTCTTTTATGCGATAGTAGTTTTCGGTTTGCTTAGCCTGTTTCTCCAGGCTTCTCATGTTCTTCTCAATCTCAAACAACAAATCCTCCACGCGTTCAAGGTCGGCATCGGTGTCTTCCAACTTGCGCAGTGTTTCCTTTTTGCGTTTTTTGAATTTTGAGATTCCGGCCGCCTCTTCAAACAACGACCTTCTGGAGTGATCCTTATCGTTCAGCAGGTCATCAACCATCCCCAATTCAATAATGGCGTAGCTGTTGGAAGCAATCCCGGTATCCATGAACAGGTTGGTAATGTCTTTCAGCCTGCAGGTTACACCATTGAGCAGGTATTCACTATCGCCCGACCGGTATAGCCTGCGGGTAATGGTTACCTGCGAATATTCTGTCGGAAGAATGTTTTTGGTATTGTTGATGGTAAGCGAAACTTCGGCCATCTGGAGGGGCGACCGGCCGCTGGTGCCGTTGAAGATTACATTCTCCATTTTTTCCGAGCGTAAGGCGCTGGTTTTTTGCTCTCCCAAAACCCAGCGGATGGAGTCAACAACGTTTGATTTTCCGCAGCCGTTTGGCCCTACAATTCCGGTTATTCCCTCATCAAAGTTGATTACAATTTTGTCGGCAAAGCTTTTAAACCCTTTGATCTCCAGTTTGGCTAATTGCATGAATAAAGTTCGCTAAAAGTGGTTGTTAAAAAAATGAAGGCAGCAAAGATAAAATGAATTGATCACATGCCAAATGTCCGGCCCGAGTGGTAACAAATTATGCGGGTTTAGCATTGAATGCCCATTATCTGGTGAAATTTCAGTATTTTTGAATACATTTGTCTAACATGGATGATTTACAGTTTTGGCTCTATGTAATTATTGGTGTAATCTATCTGATAACACAAGTCAGAAAGAAGGCAAAACAGTCGCAGGATATTCCTACCGATAGGCCGGTTTCAAGGGAACGTCATACACCTGAACCCAACAGGAATAGCGATACAGCCACACCAACTCCCACTTCTAAGCCCATTAGTTTTGAAGACCTGCTACGGGAAATTACGGAAGCGAAAACCGGTAAAGCTGAGCCGGAATACGATCCTTATGAGCCAGAAGAGGAGTATTATGATGAGCCTCGGCAAGCCCAAACCTCCGAAGTAATCGATTATGCAAAGCCTGAATACACGTATAGTGCATACGAAGAAGCCAAAACCCGCGATTATTCCAGTTTATCGCTTGAAGAATCGCTTAAACTTGAGGATGTAGATGTGAAATATGGTAAATTCAGGGAGTTTGAGACTGGAACACAAGCTAATTTACTGGACTTATACACAAAAGACTTACGTGATCCGGAGGGGCTGAAAAAAGCGGTAATTCTTACGGAAGTACTGAGTCCGAGGCATTTTTGAAGTAAACATTATTTTTTAAGATATAATCTTACCTGCCAAGCGGGTAGAGCGGTTTTCGATAGAACTACTTTTTTGCTGAAATGCCGATTAAGATGATTTCCAACGAATGGTTTCTGCCTTGTTTTAAGGGATGCTTTACTTTTTTGATTCTTACGGATAAATATGTAATTTTTTAAAATTTTTGTTTAGATGATCACGATCAAAACCTTATTTATCAGTGTCTTTATGTTACTGAAAACGGCTGATCAGATACCTGATGATTCTCTCGTTAATTGTGATTTGATGACGGCCAAGGCTACGGTTACGAATGAGGACGGTAAAGGTTTTAAAGTTGAAATAGAAGTAAAGGAGGGCACAGCGCCTTTTAAATATCTCTTTTACAAGGAAGCTGGCAACCTTATTTCAGAAGATTTTGACAGTTCTTCTGTAGGTAGCCTGGCGATAGGTAAATACTATTGCACAGTAGCCGATAAGAAGGGCTGCCGGAAAACCGTTGAATTTGAAATCAAGTGAACTTGAACACGATGAGTCGATTTTTACCAGGATTATTCATCACTACACTTTTTGCAGTTGCCACTATCGGAACATCCCTGGCCCAGAATTACAGCTATACCAGTGGCGGCCTAAATATTAATGTGTTTGTATCTAATCCCTGTGATGGCGCTACTGACAATGGTTTTATTCGCTTTGATGTAATCGCTGTTGATCCATCGGCCGATCATGCAGTTTTGGTTGTTATTGGTAACCCCGATGGAACGTTGGAATTTCCAAATGCGGCAATTCCGGTAGGGGGCAGTTACACCTACATTCCCAATGACCCACAACCGGGTGACTATGACTTTATCATTCGTGATAACCTCAACATCAACTCGATTAACACCTTCCCCAATCCACCTCCCAATCCGGTAACGATGGCCAGTCTGCCACCCATCGGGTTAAACCTTCAAAATCTTTCTAACAGCACCAGTTGCTTAACGCCTAACGGATCACTTCAAATACAAATTACCGGTGGTTCACGGTTACCAGCTTTAGCCCCTATCTTCAGTTCATTTACAGTTACCTGGACCTCCGATAATGGTTATGGCGGATTGCCTCCGGTGGACAACAATTATCGAGGCGTAAACCCCCTGCAGCTAAACGGCTTGCCTGGAGGCACCTATACGCTTTTGGTGGAGGATAACTACTCCACGTGTTTTGCAACCATGGATTATGTTATTACTGAACCAACACCTAACATATCCCTCATTGCAGAAGATGTCGAGCTGTGTTTTGGTGAAACTTCGGTTGATATGGCCTATTCTGGTACAACCAACAGCCCTAATCAATATAGCCTCAACTTTGATGCTGCAGCTGAAGCTCAGGGCTTTGTTGATGTTGTAAATGCACCCCTGCCAGCCAGCCCGATTACCATCACAGTTCCGGGTACAGCCGTACCGGCTACCTACAATGCAGTGCTGCGCGTTACCAATTCCGGAACAGGATGCTACAGTGAAACCGCTGTGACCATAACGGTTAAACCCAATCCAGATGCTACCATAACTCCGGCAGGCCCTTTTTGCGTAACAGGTGATCCGGTATTACTATCGGCTGCAACAACCGGAGGCACCTGGAGCGGAACAGGTATTACCAATGCCAGCTCCGGAGAGTTCAGTCCTTCGGTGGCCGGAGCCGGTACTCATACCATTACCTATACGGTAACGGTAAACGGATGTACATCTGTCGATTCGGAAGATATTGTGGTGGATCCCTCACCGGATGCAACCATCACGCCAGCCGGACCATTCTGCGAAACAGAAACGGCTGTAACCCTTACGGCTGCTACTCCGGGTGGAACCTGGAGCGGAACAGGAATAACGGATGCAAATGCGGGAACGTTTGATCCGGCAATAGCTGGTACGGGAAGCCACATCATTACCTACTCCATTACGGTAGCTACCTGTACGGCTGTTGATACCGAAACAATTGTGGTGGAAGAAGCGGCCACGGTAGATGCGGGTCCGGCCCAAACCATTTGTGCCGACAGCGATGTAACACTAGCCGGAACGTTTG
>CAZOYJ010000045.1:0-10788 GCA_964583905.1 uncultured Roseivirgaceae bacterium | reverse complement strand
CGGTAACCCTTACGTTAACGACAAACGATCCGGCAGGCGAGTGCCCCGCAGTGAGCGATGATGTGGTGATCACCATCGAAGAAGCGGCCACAGTAGATGCCGGTCCGGCCCAAACCATTTGTGCCGACAGCGATGTAACACTAGCCGGAACGTTTGGTGGTTCAGCAACAAGTGCCACGTGGAGCACCAGCGGAGACGGAACCTTTAACAATGCTACTTTATTAAATGCTGTTTACACCCCCGGAACTGGCGACATTGCAGCCGGCACGGTAACCCTAACGTTAACCACAGACGATCCGGCCGGTGTTTGCCCGGCCGTGAGTGACGATGTGATCATCACCATCGAACCGGTCGCTACGGTAGATGCGGGCACCCCTCAAACCATCTGCGAAGGCAGTACGGTAACGCTTGCCGGAACGATTGGAGGTTCTGCTACCAGCGCTACGTGGACGACAGCCGGAGATGGTACGTTCAACGATGCTACTTTATTAAATGCTGTTTACACTCCCGGAGCAGGCGACATTGCAGCGGGCACGGTAACCCTTACGTTAACGACAAACGATCCGGCAGGCGAGTGCCCCGCAGTGAGTGACGATGTGGTGATCACCATCGAAGAAGCGGCCACAGTAGATGCTGGCACGCCTCAATCCATTTGTGCAGGCAATCCGGTTACATTAACTGGAACAATTGGTGGTTCCGCTACAAGTGCTACCTGGAGCACCAGCGGAGATGGAACATTTGATGATGCATCTTTATTAAATGCTGAATACACCCCCGGAACTGGCGACATAGCAGCCGGTACGGTAAAGTTAACTTTAACCACAAACGACCCGGCCGGTGTTTGCCCGGCTGTAATCGCGGATGTGGTAATTACCATAACGGATGCACCTACAGCAACGCTCTCAGGAGATAACACAATATGCCAGGGTGAGTCAACTGATTTAACTATAACTCTTACGGGTGTTGGTCCGTGGGATATTGTTTATTCCGATGGTGTAACAAATTTCAATATCGATGACATCCTGACCAGTCCTCATGTATTCACCGTTACACCGGGCACAACCACAACGTACAACCTTGTGTCGGTTTCCGATTCATGTTCGCCCACAGGCACGGTGGATGGAACAGCAACGATCACGGTACAACCCATTGCTCCGCCAACGGAAGCAGCGATCAGTGGAGACGCAATCATTTGTTCAGGTGAAAGCACCAATCTGGTGGTTACGGTAACCGGTGGAGCCGCACCATTTGAAGTTACACTTAGTGATGGCGTTAATCCGATTCTCATTTCAGATTACACCAGTGGTGACCCGATACCGGTCAACCCGGTTACAACCACAAGCTACACCATTACTTCCGTAGTGGATGCCAACGGTTGCAATGCCTTGAGCCTTACGGGAACCGCTACCGTAACGGTAAACCCTACACCTGAAAGTGCCGTATTGAGCGGAACAACTTCCATCTGTACCGGAGGTACTGCCGTGCTCACCGTAACCATCACCGATGGTACCGGTCCGTTTAGTTTCACGATTGATAATATTCTTGACCCGATTACCAACTACACCAGTGGAGATCCCATCCCGGTTGATCCGGCTGTTACAACTACCTACACGATTGTGGGCAATGTTACAGATGCCAACGGCTGTAGCGTTGCCGGAACGGGTTCTGCTACCGTAACCGTTTCAGATTCACCCACTGCGAACCTTACCGGCACAACAACCATTTGTGATGGAAACAGCACGAACCTCACCATTACCCTCACCGGGGTTGCTCCCTGGAATGTGGTGTATACCGATGGCACTACCAATTTTACGGAGACAGGAGTAACGACCAGCCCGTTGGTTATATCGATTAGTCCAACCACCACCACCACGTACAACCTTGTATCGGTGGATGACGCCTGCGGATCAGGAGCCACTTCGGGAAGTGCCACCATTACCGTTCGCGATGCCACCGACCCGGTATGTACCGGAGGCGGAACGGGATGCAATGCCTTTACGGCTTTCGAGATTGCAGCTTTCGGTCGGCCTACTTGCGATGGATTTGATGACGGCTTCCTCACAATCCGGGTAACCGGTGGCACGCCCGGCTATACGCTCACGCTTTCACTGGCCGATGGAAGTTCACCACAAAGTGTATTCACCACACAATCGGAATATACGTTCCAGAACCTGAGCGCCAACCTGTACCGTTACCGCGTGGTAGATGCCTTGGGTAATTTGTGTGAACTGGAATATGCCTTGCCGCAACTCACCGGTATTGTGGCTACAATTGATCCGGCTTCCGTTACAGATGCTTCCTGTTTTGGAACCCCAACCGGCCGGGCTACCATCACTTCGATTACCGGAGGTAATGCCCCTTACGCGTATTCTGTTAATGGTACCGATTGGACGATCATCCCATCGGTGCCGTATGAAATTACTGACCTTCCGCCCAACGGAACCTATTTTGTTCTCGTAGGTGATGATCCGTCAGACACCTGTCCGGCTCAGGTTGAAGTAACCGTCAACAATGCAAACCCACAAATCTCGATTGGCCTCGATGTGCAGGATGCAACCTGTGGAAATAACGATGGCGCTATCCTGATTACCACACCGCCTTCGGGTGGAACAGGCGGACCCTATACGTTCCGAATTGATGATGAAGTAGTGCAACCGGTTAACGATGCTTTCAGAAATCTTTATGGTGGAAATTACACCCTCACCGTAATCGATAACTCGGGCTGTGAACGAAACTTCGATGTGTTCGTACCTTACCCGGATTATATTGAAATAGGCGGGTTCAGCATTACCGATGCTTCGTGCAATGAGGGCGCATCCATTGCCATCTTTATCAATAATTATATTCCAGCCGCGCAATACGAGGTGGCCATTACCAACAACATCGCTACCCAACCGGTTGACTATGCAACCCAGTACTATGTAGGCGATGGCCTGATCATCATTCCTGATTTGTCGCGTGGAAATTATTTCTTCTGGATTCGTACGACTGGTTCGCAATGCCCAACGTTGTTGAACAACTTCATGGACAATCTGCCGATTGTATTGGGTGGCAGCATCCCGGTTGCGTTTGATTTGGGATGCCGTTACGATACCGATCAGCCTGATCTACACCAATTGCAACTCCGTAATATTTCCGGTGCCCCGGGATTGCCCTTCCAGTATGAAGTGTTTGGTAACGGCTTCCTGATCCAGGGAACGGCCAACGTTAATCCGGATGGTACGGCATTGATTGACGCGCTTGCCGGTCCGTACGTGGTGCGCCTGATTCAGGACCAAAACTCTATTGGTGGTTGCCCAGATCAAAGCACTCCGTTTATCAATGCACCGATTGCAGCACTCGATACCATCTTTGTACGGGTTCCTCCACCAGCCGATAAACTGGGTGTGTCGTTCCCGGAAAAAGGGACGGCCTCGCGGGTGGTGCGCATCCGCGAAAGCGGTTTAGGCGATTATGAAATCCGGCTTGAGTTAATCCAACCGTTTGGTGCCGAAGATCCATCACCGGTACGGGATTGGAGCACTGTAACCAACCAGGAAGCGCGCTTTAATAACCTGTATGCCGGTCTGTATACCTTATCGTTGCGCGATGGCTATGGATGTCAGAAAGATTATGCCGTCACAATCGGTATGTTTACGGGCATTTGGATACCCAACATCTTCACCCCGAACAACGATGGGTTTAACGATACCTTCTATATCCGGAACCTTCCGGAAGCAGGCGGGGCCCGGTTGATTGTATCGAACCGCTGGGGTAAGCAGGTGTTCTCTTCCAACAATTACCAAAACGAGTGGGATGGAGCCAACGAAGCGGATGGTGTTTACTACTACCGTCTGCAGGTGGGGAACGAAGTGTTTACCGGTTGGGTTGAAATCCTTCGCGGAAGCAAACCTTAAACAAGGCTCGTTAAAAATTTCAAGCTGTCAACGTTGTCGGCATAGTCCCATACTTCCGGGTGTTGGGCTTCACCAAAGTTAACCGTGGCGGGTTCACCCTTTCCAACAAGGCATTGAATTTTATGTTGGTAAAGTTGAAGTTTTCGGTTTAGATCTTCAGTATCCGAATAGTATTCATAATAAAGTACGGCAATGGGCGACACGAGTTTTTCATTCTCCACGAACAGCACAAATCCGGTATCGAGAAAGGGCTGTTGATTCACCAATAGAATAGCTTTCTGATAGTCGTAATTATTGGCGTACTTATGGTGATGGATGATGGAGTGGTAGTTGTTCCACGCAGCGAACAATCGGGTAAAGTCGTACTGTTCCGGAACATAAAGCTTGGATATATTGCGACATCCCATCCCAAAGTACGAAAACACATCTTCTCCCAATTGAACGAGTTCGTTAGTGGTTTCCCGGCCCTTCAGCAGGGCACAGGAGGTTCTGTTTCTGCGGATGATGTGCGGATACTTACTGAAGTAGTAATCAAACTGCCGGGCGGTGTTGTCGCTGCCCGTGGCAATCACGGCATCAATTTGTTTTAAGGTACCCGGTTGGATCTGGATATAATCCGTAAAAGCAGGTTCTATCTGGATCAACTTTTCGATAAGGAAGCGGGGCAGAACGGTATCTTTTGAACTGAGTTTTACCTGGGCCCGGTGCCCGGAAATCAAAACCGAAAGCAAGTCATGAAACCCCACCAGCGGAATGTTTCCGGCCATAACAAGGCCGATCGTTTTTGGCTTAACCTGATGAAAGTCATAAGCGGCAGTCCATTCGTTAAGTTTCTCCAGCGTTAAATATTTTGCAACTCCGTTCAAAGCCAGGGTAATATTGTCTTCAGTAAACCAGGGGTTTTCATTACGTGCGGAGACCGCAAGATTTTGGAGTACCGGTTCCTCAAGGGTTTTAAGTAGGTTGCCCAAGGCAACAAAGGCGTTTATTTTATTGTTAAGGTGCATGTAAACTGTTTAGCAGGTGATATAAATCAGCTTGAAGAATACCGTTTTGAAGATTACATTTAACCCGGTTTTAATAACCGCGTAAAATTATAAAAAACCATGGCAATCAAGATAACAGACGAATGTATCAATTGTGGTGCCTGCGAGCCGGAATGCCCGAACACTGCAATCTATGAAGGTGGAAGAGAATGGGACTGGGCTGGTGGCACCAAGTTAACTTCCGTGCAGTTGGAAGATGGTTCAACCCTCGATGCCACAGTTCCTCAACAACCGGTATCCGATGAATTTTATTATATCGTTCCCGGAAAATGCACCGAGTGCACCGGTTTTCATGAAGAGCCGCAATGTGCCGCAGTTTGCCCGGTCGATTGCTGTGTTCCGGATCCCGACCATGTAGAGTCGAAGGAAGTATTGGCCGCACGTAAAGCATACCTGCACCAGGAGTAATTAGAAACCTGAATGGAGGCTTACGCTTACAACCAACAGGCCTGAAACCTATATTTTCACACACGTAAAGGTAAAGAGTTGCCAAAGACTGTTGACAACTGCGGGCTTTGATCAGAAGCTTGTTAGGTAGGTGCTGTCCCGATAACAGAAATACACACGGTCATCGAGATTTTGGTATATTTGCTCAGGCCAGCACCTCCAAACAACGCTTAACTTAACTTAACTTAACCCATGCTGCCATGAAATGGCTAAAGCATGAGCAAAGGTGTGTATAATTTTAAAAGCAGAAATCAGGTAAATCCTGATTTTAAAAAATCAGGGTTACCCCGGGTTATCAGGGTAAACCCTTATGTAAAAAATTCAAAAAGCCTGTTTCAGGTTTTTTTAAAGGTGTTTGCAAGGCACGTTTAACCAGGCTTTCAACCTCATTCAGGCTCTGCGTTTTTGATCAATTTCCTATTCCCGATCTTTTATCTACTTTTCGATACCTTTAAGTAGTGAGAGCAACCTATCCTTAAATCCTCCGGCAGCAAGGAGGATTTTTTTATCAGCACACTGCCTGGAGTTTCACACTGGAGTGCTATGAAGAAGAAAAAAGCCAACGTCCGAAAATCGAGTAAGTCTCAGGTGAAGCAGGATATACCCATAAAGGCCATGTCCTTGCTGTTTAACAATATACAAGAACCCTTTATTTTACTGGATAAGTCGCTTCAGATTGTTTCCTTCAACAGCCGGTTTAATGAGTTGTATAAAAAATACTTCGGGATAACGGTCAAAGCAGGCTCCAGTATCATCGGCTACACGCAACCGGAACAAAGAAAAACAATTCGGGCCATCTATAAGCGGGTGTTGAATGGAAACTACGAGGAGTCGGACATCACCGTACCTTTAAAAAAAGGTGAGAAGAAATTCTTTCACGTTAAATACAATCCAGCCCGGGATGCACGCAACGGGATTATGGGTGTGTTTGTAATCGTCACGGATAATACAGCGCACGCACGGCACCAGGCGCAACTCGAAACGAACGAGAAGCGGTTTCGGACGTTGGTTGAACACAGATCGGATGCCATCATCATCTTTTCGCCCGAAGGCAAGTTATCCTACGTATCGCCTTCCATAAAAAAAGTGTTGGGATACAGCGAGCAAGAAGCCTTGCGCTTAAACCTGTTTGAAGTCGTACATCCGGAGGATGTGAAAAAAGTTGCAGAGCGCGTGGCCGAACTCCTGAAAACACCGGGGGCCAGCATTCCCGGCTATACGTCACGGGTAAAGCACAAGAATGGATCGTGGCGCTGGTTGGAGGCCACCATTACCAACCTGCTGCACGATCCCGTCATCAACGGCATCGTAGATAACTTCAAGGATGTAACGCCCCGCATGGAAGCCCAGTGGCAACGAGACAGGGCCCTGCTGGCATTAAATGAACGGGTTAAGGAGCAAACCTGCCTGTTTAACATTTCAAGGCTAAGCAATCTGAATTATTCGGTGCCCGAATTACTGACAGCCGCAGTTAACCTGATACCCTCTGGCTGGCAATATCCGGATGTTACCGGGGCCATGATTTCTTTTGACCGTAAGCAGTACAAAACCAATAAGTTCAGAAAATCAAAATGGGTGATCAGCGCCCAACGATATACGGCCGATAAAAAAGAAGTACAGATTCAGGTGTGCTACCGGAAAAAAATGCCGGGTGCAGACAGCGGACCATTCCTGAACGAAGAACAGCAGCTTATCAACACCATTGCCGACAACCTGGTATTAAACATAAATCAAGTTTTAACCCGTGAAGCGCTTTCCCAATCGGAAATTAAACACCGAAACCTGTTTAACTCAAGCCCGATCCCCAAGTGGATTTTCGACATCGAAACCCAACGCATACTCGATGTAAACGAAACAGCCATTCAACATTATGGTTATTCACGTGACGAGTTTTTAAAGATGACGATCAAAGACATCCGTCCAAAGGAAGAACTTCCGAAGCTCCTTGAGTCACAAAAAAAATTCAGGGATCGAAGCCACACCATTCACTTTGGTACCTTCACCCACCAAAAGAAAAACGGACAGCACATTCGCGTGGATGTGCATGGGCACAAGATCCACTTCAACCACCGCGATTGCATGCTGGTGGCGTGCTATGATGTAACCGAACGTGAAAAAATCCACACCGAAATTACCCGGAGCAACCAACGCTATGAGCTGATTAACCAGGTCACCAAGGATGCCCTGTATGAATGGGACGTAGCCACGGATATTTTTCACTGGGGCGAAAGCTTTTACAGGATTTTCGGATATAAAAAATCAAAAACTCCGTTCCGGCTTAAAGACTGGGCCCGCCTCATGCACCCCCAGGATGATGAAAAAAACCGTAAGCCCTGGGCCGAATTTCTGGCCGATGCCTCCAGTACCCGATGGGTAAAAGAGTTCCGCTTCAAACGGGCCGATGGTACATACGCATACGTGGAAGAAACCGGCCATGTCATCCGCGACAAACACGGAAAACCACAGCGCATGATTGGCGTGTTGCGCGATGTTACCGAAAACAAAAAAACGGAAATCCAAAAACAGGTACAGGAGGAAGTAGCCAAACGATTTAATAAGGAGGCAAGTCTGCACGAAGTATTGGCGGATGTACTTCAATACCTCACCGAGTTTGGCGCATACCAGGCGGCAGAAGTATGGTTGGTAAGTGATGAACGCACCCATTTAATCCAGGCGGCAACCTATGCCGGCCGCAAAAAGGGCCATATATTTTTTGAACAAAGTAAGGAAGTTATCCGCATGGATGTGCAGGACGGAATTGGCGGAACCATCATCAAAACCGGCAAGCCTCAGGTCTGGAGTAACCTGGGTGCCTTCAAAAAATTTATCCGGAAAGCAAGTGCACAAAAAGCAGGTTTGAATACGGCATTTGGTGTACCCATAATCCATAAGGAGGTGGCGATTGGCGCCCTGATCTTTTACGATGTTGACCCCAACCGGGGAAAAGACCAAAGTAAAACCGATCCGTTCACAACGCTGGGAAGCTTTCTCGGAATTGAAATCAAACGCAAGCAGCAGGAAGAACAATTCCAACTGCTGTTTGAAAGCGCCCCCGACATCATGGCCATCGCTTCACCCAACGGGTATTTCCACAACGTGAATCCTGCCTTTTGTAACCTGTTGGGTTATACGGAAACTGAACTCACATCAAGACCTTTCCATGAATTCGTACACCCCGATGACCTGACCGAGACCCTCGCGGAATACACCGAAACCATTGCCGGCAAGCGCGCAGCAAACAACTTTGAAAACCGGTACATCACCAAATCGGGGGGGTATGTTTGGATATCCTGGTCGTCATCCGAAGTGATCAATGACGATGGCCACGTGTTTTCGTTCGGCCGCAACGTAACCGAACAACGCGAACTCGAAGAGTTGCTGCGAAAAGCCGCGGGCATGGCGCGCATCGGCAGTTGGGAGGTTGACCTGATCAACAATGAAGTGTACTGGTCGCCCATCACCCGGCAAATTCACGAGGTTGATAACCGCTTCATGCCAACCTTGCATACCGGTATTAATTTTTATAAGGTAGGCGACAGCCGCGATACCATTACACAAGCCGTTAAGCAAGCTGTTCTGGACGGCACCCCCTGGGATGTTGAACTGCAAATTATTACCGCCAAGGGCAACGAGCGTTGGGTGCGTGCCATTGGTGAAGCTGAATTTATTAAAGGAAAATGTGTGCGGCTGTACGGAAGCTTCCAGGATATCCATGCGTCTAAAACGGCCGGTCTTGAAAAACAACAGGCGCTGGAAGAACGTACCCGGATTCTTGAACGCACCAACGATGCCTTCTTTATTCTGGACAAGCATTGGAACGTGGTGTACTGGAACAGGCGGGCCGAAGAAATAATCGGGATAAAACGCGAAGAACTTATCGGGTTTAATTTGTGGGCCAAATTCCCGCGGGCGAAGGAGATGAGTTCTTTTAAGGAATATGAACGCGCTTTCCGCGAACAGGTGGAAGTACACTTCGAGGAATACTTCGAGCCGTTCGGACAATGGTACGAAGCCCACGGCTACCCCACACCCGAAAATATCAGCGTGTTTTTCCGCGATATCACCGAAAAGAAACAAAGTGAACAGGCCCTGCAACAAGCCAGCAGGGAACGCGAAGAGATCCTGGAAAGTATCAGCGATAATTTCTACGCTCTTGATAAGGAGTATCGGTTCACGTATCTGAATAAATCAACAGAAGAACTGATCGGATTTAAAAAGACCGATGCCCTGGGTATGAATGTGTTCGACCTGCTTCCGGTAATGAAAGAAACCATCTTTCCCGAAAAACTCGAAGAAGTGCGCCTCACGGGCAAGCCGGTAAAATTCGAACTGTATTCCGAACCGTTGGATGCCTGGTTCGATGAAAGCATTTATCCAAATCCGAATGGGTACTCGGTGTTCTTCCGAAACATTTCCGAAAAGAAGAAGGCCGAGCACGCCCTTCAGCAAGCCTTACACGACAAAGCGGCAATCCTGGAAAGTATTGGCGATGCTTTTTTTGCTATCGATAAAAACTTTACGGTAACCTATTGGAATAACCTGGCGGAGTCCATGATACAAACTCCTCGTGAAAAAATTCTGGGAAAAAATCTGTGGGAAGTGTTTCCGGATGCAGTTAACCTGACCTCGTATACCAATTATCATATAGCGCTTAATGAAAATACTACGGTGCGGTTTGAAGATTATTATGCACCCGTTGACCGCTGGCTTGACGTAAGCGCTTACCCGTCAACGCAGGGATTATCGGTATTTTTCAGGGACATAACCGAGCAGAAGATAGCCATTGAGCAAATCAGAATTTCCAACGAACGGTTTGAAATGGTGGCCAGGGCTACGAACGATTCCGTATGGGATTGGGATTTGTTAACCGGTCAGGTATCACGCACAGGCGATGGATTTACAAACCTGTTTGGATTTAAACAGGAAGAAGTGGACAGCCATGTTTCGTTCTGGTGGGCCCGGTTGCATCCCGAAGATGTTGAACGAGTAAGGCAGTCGCAAACTGCCGCATTGAATAACCCGCTGGAATTGTACTGGGAAGATGAATACCGGTTTAAGCGAAAAGAAGGTCAATATGTTTTTGTATACGACCGGGGGTATATTCTGCGCGATGCCCGGGGTAACGCCATGCGCATGATTGGCGCCACACAGGACATTACCCCACGGAAGGATTATGAAGCATCGTTGAAAAAACTCAATGCCGATTTAAAGAAGTATGCCAAAGACCTGAAAGAATCGAACCTGGAACTCGAGCAATTTGCTTTTGTAGCTTCACACGATTTGCAGGAACCATTACGCATGGTAACCAGCTTCCTCACCAAGCTCGATAAAAAATATCACCACCTGCTGGACGACAAGGGAAAACAATACCTGCACTTTGCCGTGGATGGCGCCAGCCG
>CAZOYJ010000044.1:3902-19585 GCA_964583905.1 uncultured Roseivirgaceae bacterium | reverse complement strand
CCGGATGCGCGCAGAAATTTATGTAGAACGTGCTTCGCAAAAAGGCATCATCATCGGTAAGGGCGGAAGCATGCTGAAAAAATTAGGCACCGAAGCCCGTCAAGACATGGAGTCGTTCTTTCAGAAAAAAGTATTTTTGGAAACGCATGTGAAAGTGGCCGACAATTGGCGAAAACAAAAAGATAAATTAAGAAGGTTCGGATACCTGGATAAATAAGGCATTAGGACTTAGGTTAGTGATTTGATCATTGCTTTCTAAGTCCAAAGGCCCAAGTCCTAAGCCCTAACCCCTAACCAAAAAAGAAGTGGCAAACATAGTAGCAATAGTAGGACGGCCCAACGTTGGCAAATCAACCCTGTTCAACAGGCTGATAGAAAAACGTCAGGCCATTATGGATGATGTTTCGGGTGTTACCCGCGACCGGCATTATGGCTATGCCGAATGGACGGGCAAATATTTTACTGTAATTGACACGGGGGGCTACGTTACCGGTTCAGAAGACAAGTTTGAATCGGAAATCCGCAAACAAGTAGCCATGGCCATTGAAGAAGCTACCGCTGTTATTTTTGTAGTGGATTGTCGGGATGGACTCACCGGGTTTGATAAGGATTTTGCCAATGTGATCCGCGCCTCAAAAAAGCCTGTGTTTATCGCGGCCAATAAAGCCGATACACCTGAAAAATCTGCCCACGCTGTTGAGTTTTATGGACTGGGGTTGGGGGAAGTTTTTCCCATCTCTGCTGAAAATGGAAGCGGAACGGGTGAATTACTGGATGAACTCGTAAAAGTGTTTCCGTCTGAAGGCGTTGAAGACCCGAATGCTGGCATTCCTAAAATTACGATTCTGGGTCGGCCTAATGTAGGAAAGTCTTCCTTATTGAATGCCTTGTTGGGCACCGAACGCAGCATTGTTACCGATGAAGCCGGCACCACACGCGATGCGATTCACAGCCACTACAAGATGTACGGTAATAACTTTATTCTTATCGATACAGCCGGCATCCGCAAGAAAAGTAAAGTGCATGAGGATGTTGAATTTTACTCGGTGCTTCGTTCACTTCGGGCATTGGAAGAAAGCGATGTAGTAATTGTGGTGTTGGATGCGGAACGAAAAATTGAATCGCAGGATGTGAACATCATCAGCCTGGCCGACCGCCAGGGTAAAGGGATCGTAATTATGGTGAACAA
Organism: uncultured Roseivirgaceae bacterium; assembly: GCA_964583905.1. Taxonomy (GTDB): domain Bacteria; phylum Bacteroidota; class Bacteroidia; order Cytophagales; family Cyclobacteriaceae; genus UBA2336. The sequence goes on along the minus strand of CAZOYJ010000044.1, from coordinate 18,396 downwards.
ATGGGATCTGGTGGAGAAGGATTCCAAAACTGCCGAAGCCTTCAAGCGCGAAATCCATGAAAAACTGGCCCCGATCGATTACATCCCTATCGTGTTTGCTTCAGCCCTTACCAAACAACGCATTTTCCAGGTTGTTGAAAAGGCCGTTGAAGTATTTGAAAACAAAACTAAAAAGGTTCCTACATCCCAACTGAACGATGTTATTTTACCCGAAATTATTCGGTACCCGCCCCCGGCCATTAAATGGAAATTTATACAAATAAAATACGTCACCCAGGTAAATGCACGGTTTCCATCGTTTGCATTCTTCTGTAACCTCCCGCAATACATTCAACCGTCATACCAGAGGTACTTAGAGAATAAAATCCGCCATCACTTTGATTTTGAGGGAGTTCCGGTGCGATTGATCTTCAAAAAGAAATAAATATCCAACGTATTGGAGTTAAGAAAAATCAATACTGCTATATTTGCAGCAGTTTTAATTAAAACCTGTAAACTATGAAAAAGTTATTTGCATTGTTGGCGCTTTTCGCTTTCTCGTTCGCTTTTGTTGCGTGCGGAGGTCAGAAGACCGAAGAGGCTGCCACTGAACCTGAAACTGAAGAAGTAGCTCCTGCTGAAGAACCCGCAGAAGAGCCTGCTGACTCTGTAGAAGTTGAAGAAGAAGCTACTGAAGAAGGCGCTGAATAAGCCCATCGATCAGAATCACAAAGAAGGCTTTAGTAAATCTAAGGCCTTTTTTATTTTGTATTATGATTGAAGAAAAATTGCTTTCCCTCCTTCACCAACATCTTCCATCACCGGCCGTTCCGTATTGCTTTACACTCTGGAAAAATTATCCTTTCAGTCTTAAGCTTACTAAAACCCGGCAAACCAAAGCCGGAGATTTTACATGTTCCCATGTTCAGGCAACACCACGCATTACGCTTAATCACGACCTTAATCCTTACCTGTTCCTCATCACGTATGTGCACGAGGTGGCGCATCTTCTCGTTTATAAAAAACATTCTCGTCAGGCCCAACCGCACGGAAAGGAATGGAAGACTTCTTTTCAGGAATTAATGCATCCTCTCCTGACTCCGGAAATATTTCCTGAACCTGTTCTCAGCCTGCTCCATAAACACCTAATAAATCCGAAAGCGAGTTCATTTGCTGATATCGGGCTAACCAAAGCCCTCCGCGCATTCGATGCCCGGGCAGCGGAAATAATTACAGTAAACGAACTTCCTGAAGGTAGTCTGTTCATCATCCGGGGCAAACATTTCAAAAAAGGAAAACTCAGGCGCACCCGGTTTCTATGCCACGAAGTGAAAACCAAAAAGCAATACCTCGTTCCTGCAGAAGCAACTGTTGAGAAGGTGCAGCTCGGGCTGGCGTTTTAAAATTTATACCGCACAAACGCTTCCATGGCTTCGTATTCGGCCAGGCCAAGTTGATCGTAGATTTTTGCAGTGGCGTGATTGCGGTCTTCCGCCCGCACCCAAAACTCGCGGGTATCTGCACCCGGAAACAAAGCGCTGTCTTTTTGCGATTGGTGTTTGAAGATAGCTTTACGCTTGCGCAATAATTCCTCGGGACTTAACGGCACGGCCATCTCAATCTGGTCTACATCCCACTCCTGCCAGGCACCCCGGTATAGCCAAACATAACAGTCTTTCAGCCAGGGCTTTTTCTTCAACCGGTCTATGGCCTGGTAAATGGCGGAAAGACAAACGCGGTGTGTGCCGTGCGGATCGGATAAATCCCCGGCTGCATAAATCTGGTGAGGCTTGATTTTTTCTATTAACGATGCGATGATTTTAATATCTGGCTCGCTCAACGGCTTTTTCTTCACCAATCCGGTTTCATAAAAAGGCATGTCCAGGAAATGAATGTTCGCTTCGGAAATACCCACATACCGGCAGGCGGCCTTTGCTTCGCCCCTGCGAATCAATCCTTTGATTAGCATAACCTCCGGACTATCAATCTGCCCGGGGTTTTTCTTTTTGATGGATTGAAGTACCCGGTGATAAAGTTTTTCACTCTTTGCTTTTGTCATTCCAAATTCTTCGCTGAAATCGTTTACAAAATCAACAAAGCGTATTACATCATCATCAAACACAGCAATATTACCGGAAGTCTGATAGGCCACGTGCACATCATGCCCCTGATCAACCAACCGAATGAATGTTCCGCCCATCGAAATAACATCATCATCGGGGTGCGGAGAGAAAATGACCACCCGCTTGGGAAAAGGTTTGGCGCGTTCGGGACGGTTCGAATCATCGGCTTTCGGCTTACCCCCCGGCCAGCCGGTTATGGTATGCTGCAACTCGTTAAAGATCCGGATGTTTACCTGGTATGCCGAACCAAACTCCGTAACGATATCGCCCATACCGTGTTCACTGTAATCGTTATTGGTGAGTTTAAGAATAGGCTTGCCCAGTCGTTGACAAAGCCAAACCACTGCTTTCCGGATCAATTGATCGCTCCAGTGATCAACGGCATCCAGCAACCAGGGTGTCTTTATTCGTTCTAGTTCAGATGAGGCTGCTTCATCCAAAATAACGGTAGCGTTGCTGTGCAGTTGCAGAAATGATGAAGGTATCTGGTCGGTAACAGGTCCCTCAACCGCTTTTTGGATCACGGGGGCTTTCCCTTCACCCCAGGCCATCAGAATAATTCGTTTGGACCGCAGGATGCTTCCAACACCCATGGTAATGGCCTTTTTGGGAACATTGTCCTCAACAAAAAAATCACTGGCCGCATCCATGCGGGTTACGTGATCGAGCGTGATCAGGCGTGTGGTTGATTTCTCGGATGACCCCGGTTCGTTAAACCCGATATGCCCGGTTCTTCCGATTCCGAGGATTTGAATGTCGATGCCCCCTAAATCAGCAATCTTTTTTTCATACGCCCGGCAAAAGTCGGCAACTTTTTCTTTGGCGATGGTGCCGTCAGGGATGTGAATATTTTTTGCCGGAATATCAATGTGATCAAAGAGATACTCTTTCATGAAGCGAACATAACTCTGCAACGAGTCGGGCTTCATCGGGTAATATTCATCGAGGTTAAAAGTGTAAACATTTTTGAAGCTGAGGTTTTCCTGCTGGTGCAACCGGATCAGTTCGGCATATACCCGCGTGGGGGTCGAGCCTGTAGCAAGGCCCAGTACACACGGCTTTTTTTCTTTTTGGCGTAACCGGATCAGTGCAGCAATTTCGCGGGCCACAAAAACCGAAGCATCTTCCGAAGAAGCGAATATCTTAACAGGTACTTTTTCAGCGGATGTTTGAATCATAGCTTTGCTTTAATGGAATGATGAACCTTTTAGAAGGTCAAATTTAAACGAAAGAAGTTTTATGGGAGCAATTACCACTAACTAATTCTACGCATAATAAGCGCATTTACTTCATTGAAGAAGACCTTCGGATGCAGGGTTCGCCAGTTTGAAATCTGCAGCGTGCCGCCCATGTTTACATATTGATCGATATGATACTTTTTCAGTTCGCTCTGAATAAAATCCGGAAAGGCTACTGCGGCAATCCAGCCGTGGCCGTCCCGCGTGGTGGCCTCAGTATCTTCCACCTCATCAAACCACTCTTCGTAGTAGGAGTCATCCGAACCGTGAAAATTCAACACATTTTCGCCAATCAGAATAAACTTATTAATGCCTGCGGCCAATAGTTCATCAATGATGTTACGTTTAAAGTGCATAATGTCATTGTTGATGGTGTCGTTCCATTCGCCCAGTAATTCAATGATGGTGAAACCGGATGGATAATCGGTGTATAGAATTTTGATGTATAGGGTTTCTGATCCCATAAAATCCCATGCAGGGTCGATGTAATAACCATAGATGGTTTCCGTATACTGATCAAGGTTATACGCCTTGCCAAAAAATGGCGAACGCGAATCTTCAGCAGAATTATAATATTTCAGCCAGTTGGCGTAGGGCTCGATATCATGCATGACCGGTAAAACTGTCCATTACCCTGCGTACACTCCCAAACTCTTTCAACAAAGCGTCAGCTTTCTGTTGATCCACCCCCAACTCTTCCATAATCATGCGCACCCCGCGGTCAATAAGCTTTTCGTTGGTTAGTTGCATGTCTACCATTTTATTTCCCTTCACACGTCCCAGCTTGATCATCACAGTAGTGGATATCATATTCAACACCAGTTTCTGTGCAGTGCCGGCTTTCATGCGGGTACTGCCGGTAACAAACTCGGGCCCAACAATTACTTCAATGGCATGATCGGCTTGCCTGGCTACGGCTGAGTTTTCATTACACGTAATACAACCGGTAACAATGCCGCGTTCGCGTGCCTGTTTTAATCCGCCCACCACATACGGTGTACGCCCGGATGCCGCAATGCCGATGAGCACATCGTTTTCAGAAATCTGATATTCCTGCAAATCTTTCCAGGCTTGCTCCGGATCATCTTCGGCAAATTCAACCGCTTTGCGAATAGCCATATCGCCTCCGGCCATGATCCCGATTACTTTTCCGTGCGGCATGCCATACGTTGGCGGAATTTCACTGGCATCCACAATGCCCAACCGACCGCTGGTACCGGCACCGATATAAAAGAGTCTTCCATCGGTTTTCATTTTGGTTATAATCACCTCTACCAGTTTTTCAATTTTCGGAATTACTTTTTCGATAGCGAAAGGTACAGTCTTATCCTCTTTGTTGATGTTGGTCAGCAAATCGCCTACGCTCATCTGCTCGAGGTGGTTGTAGTAGGAAGATGACTCGGTTACCGACATTAGCGGGCATCTTTTTGATGATACAACGTTAGGCCTGCAATGGGGCTCTCCAGAATATTTTTCACGGTAATGCCCTTATCGTTCGCAACCTGACGCAACACGTTACTGAAATAAAACGAAACGGAGCCTACAAAATGTACTTTCACATCCTCGTATCTGGGGTACCGCATTACATTTTTTTTGATGAACTCCGAAAAACCTTCATACACCAACGAATAGCAATACGGTTCCTTCAAGTGCTGAAAAATAAAATGCGAGAAACTGCCCAAAAAACGACTGGGCATATCTTGGTTGTATACCCGGTCAAGAATTTCATGCTTTTCCATCGGGAACCGCTTCTTGAAATGATCCCAAAGTTTTTCCGGTAAATCTTTCCGTAAATAATCGGCCAGAATTCGTTTACCCAACCACGCACCCGATCCTTCATCGCCCAGCACATACCCTAAAGAGGTTACGTTCTCCACAATCCGTTCGCCATCGTACAGGCATGAGTTGGCGCCTGTTCCCAAAATACAAGCAATGCCTTTTTCCCCTCCGCATAGCGCACGGGCCGCAGCCAGTAAATCGTGCCATACCTCTACATGGGCTTGGTTAAAATGCCGCTCCAAAACAGACCGGATCAGTTGACGGTTTTTATCAGACGAGCATCCGGTTCCATAATAAAAGATTTTTTCAACAGGATGCTTCACCTGTGGCAAAAGCACCTCACGGATTTCCTGATCGAATTGCTCAATGGGTTGGATGTACGGATTATATCCAATGGATTGGGCTTGTTCAATAGCGCCTGTACCGTTTACAATGCGCCAATCAGTTTTGGAAGCTCCGCTATCGGCAATTAAAATCATAAGAATACCTTAGAGGCGGCAAATTACGAATTCTGCTCATCAGATAATTGCCCGATAACCGTAAACCGGTCGAATACCTTGTCGGTGTGCGGGGCATCGGGTAATTCATCGGTCAAATCCTGCCCGGCCCAATGCTCATAATGTTTGCCGGTTTTCCAAAGTCGTGAGTGCGTTACATCGTAAATCAATCCTTTGTACGCCACCCAAACCTGTGGTTTATCCTGGCCGTTGCGTAACGCCAACTGACTTTTTTTATAGCGGGGCAGGTCATTCATTTATTTACCCGCAGTAATGTGGCCGTAATCTTTAACCAGGGTGTATAAGAATTTAACGGGCGGCAAATCGGTTTGAATGCCCAGGCTGGATTTCACTTTTTCGGTTACCGCCAACACCGGCTGATAGTTGCCACTGCTTCGGTTCACTTCAAGTGCCTGCTGAATCAATTCAATATCGCCATCATTCAATTGAATGACCTGGCTAAACACCGGAACATAATTTTCTTCGGCCACCGTAAAAACTTCTTTAGCCGTTACCGCCTGTTGTCCCGCTAACCTGACTACCGTAGTACCGGCTGCCATGTCGCCCAGGCGCTGTCCTTTTTCACTTACCGCAATCACCACAAGGGCCACCGCTCCTGATAAGGCGTCAATTTCGATTAACCGTAAAAGCCACCGGATAACATAATTTCCGATGGTTGGCGGAGTACCGTCAAGTCGTACAACCTTAATGTTGAGTGCCCGCTTTCCCGGACTTTGACCGTTCATAAAAATCTCGAAGAAGAGGTGATACAGGAAGACGGGAATCAGTATAGCCCCAATAAAAGCGGTCATCGAAAAGGCTTCAGCACTTATGATCAAAAAAATAACGGTAATGAAGTACGCAATGATAATGAGCAAGTCTACCAGGTAAGCCAGAATCCGGTCGCCCAGCCCGGCCATCGGGTATTCAATTGTAACATTTTGTGTCGTTCGTACCGTAACAGTTTGCATCCGGTTGGAATTTCAATAATTTTCAATCAAACTTATCGTCATGCAAATTACAAAACAAGTTTGGCTCATCGCACTGGTTATCCTGATGGGCTGTGGATCAAAAGAAGTAAAAATTGATTATACCACCTTACCCGAGAATCAGCTTCGCCAAATAGCCGACTCGCTGGCGCATGCCTTCATCATTACCGATGGGCATGTGGACCTTCCCTATCGGCTTAAGGTTAATAAATTCAGGCTTGAGCGTGAGTACCTAGGTATACCCATCAGCGCAGAGGATGGAGATTTTGACTATGAACGCGCGAAAGCGGGCGGATTGGATGCGCCTTTCATGTCTATTTACATTCCATCAAGCTACCAGCAGCAACCCGATATGGGTAAGGCCCTGGCCGATTCGCTGATTAACATGGTGCAGGGAATCGTGGATGCGCACCCCGATAAATTCGGATTGGCCGGTACACCGGCTGAAGTGGACGAACATTTCAAAGCCGGAAGAATTGCCCTGCCAATGGGCATGGAAAACGGTGCCCCGATTGGCCACGACCTTGCGAACATAAAATATTTTTATGACCGCGGCATCCGGTATGTTACCCTAACGCACGGAAAGGACAACCAGATTTGTGATTCATCTTACGATACGCTTAACACCTGGAACGGACTTAGCCCCTTTGGTGAAGAGGTGGTACGTGAAATGAACCGCGTAGGTATTATGGTGGACATCTCGCATGTTTCCGACAGCACGTTTTACGATGTGTTGAAAATTACTAAAGCACCGGTTATTGCTTCGCACTCTTCCCTGCGTTATTTCACACCCGGGTGGCAACGCAACATGAGCGATGACATGGTGAAAGCACTGAAAGGAAATGGCGGAGTAATCCAGATTAATTTTGGTTCAACATTTTTAGATTCCGCTGTTTCCAAGGCCAACGATGCCAACCGTAAAAAACTGCAAGCCCTTTTGCGCGAACAGAATTTGGACTTCCGCGATGAAGCCGCCAAACCCATTATTGAAGCCTTCCGGAAAGAAAATCCTTCGCTTTACGCGGATGTAAAAACCGTTGTCGATCACATTGATCGCGTGGTACAATTAGCCGGTATTGATCATGTAGGCATTGGCTCCGATTACGATGGCGTGGGCGACAGTCTGCCCACCGGATTAAAAGATGTGTCGCAATATCCTAACCTGATTTATGAATTGCTGCGCAGGGGCTATTCGCCCGAAGACATCGCCAAAATCTGTTATGAAAACGTGTGGCGGGTATGGAATAAGGTGATTGAGGTGGCGGGGGGATAATTTTTCACACATTACGGTTTCAGTCTTTCTATTTTTGAGTTATCTGCATAAATAGCAACATCTCAGAGATAACCAAACTCATATGTACCGACAAATTATATTTCTTTTGTCGCTGATGCTCAGCGAATTGTCAACTTCAGCCCAAAGCAGTGAGGGCCGTGAAATGATTCCCAAGGGATCAATATTTGTGGCCGGCAGTGTGGGTGCGGGTTTTTCAAGAGTAGTCGGTCAGTCTGATTATAATTCCTTTTCTATCGGGCCCGTTTTCGGAAATTACTTTCGTGATAACTGGTATTGGGGAATCTCATTCCGGTATGAGCGAAACAAATCGAAAGCGCCAACTCATTATGACATATCCGAGAACCTGAACTTATCGCTGTCGGTAGCGAAGGATTATAAGATAGCGAAGAATATTTTTTTTGAATTACAGCCTGAAATATCTGTCGCTCAATATATTGGCAAATCCAATGACGGGTCGCAAACATTAAAAGTATCCTCTGAAAGTTATTCGGCAGGGGTGAACGCAGGCCTTTTGTTCTTCCTGAGCGAAAGAATCGCCTTAAGAAACTGGCTTGGAGGCATTGGGTATAACACATCCTTTAATGACGACCATAATTCAGGCTTGTCGTTATCAACTGGTGCCTTGAATTTCACTTTTCTGTACTTTTTGAAATAAGCGCTTGCGCCTCTTCATCTTCCTGCAACCTTCCGCCCGGATCAAGTACCGGAACACACATCAAAGGCTGCGGGTTTTATTTCGTCCTAAGTGCCAATTATTTTTACAATGTTTCGGTTCATGATCTTTAGTATGGCTTGCAAAATCCTTTTCGTTGTTCACGTGTTTGAAATTGAGGATTTTGAAAGCGACCTGCAAATGCCGTACATTGAAATCCAAATATCCATCAACTGTGCGCGAAGCAGCCTTTGTAAAACGTAACCAGGAGCGGTGGCAAGCCATTGAAGAAACCCTTCGTGCGCAACAACGCCCCCACCCCGACCGGCTGGCTGAAATTTTTATTGAACTCACCGATGATCTATCCTTTGCCCGTACCCGATACCCGAAGAGCCGGGTAACCCAATACCTCAACAACCTGGCCTCCAAAATCCACCTCGAGATTTATAAAAATAAGAAGGAAGAGAAAAACCGGTTTATCACCTTCTGGAAATACGAAGTGCCGGCTGTGGTTTATGAATCGCGTAAGCCGTTGTTGTATGCCCTTATCCTTTTCGTAACCTCCGGTTTGATGGGCGCAGTATCAGCCTGGTACGATGAAACTTTTGTGCGGCTGGTGCTGGGGGATGATTACGTGAACATGACGCTCCGCAACATCGAAAACGGAAACCCGATGGCCGTATACGGAAAAATGGAAGAAACCGATATGTTTTTTGCCATCACCTTCAACAACATTAAAGTTTCCTTTTATGCATTTGTTGCGGGATTGATTTTTTCAATAGGCACAGGTTTTATTTTATTTCAAAACGGCTTGATGGTGGGCACCTTTCTAACCTTCTTTCTGAAAAAAGATCTGTTAACCCATTCGGTTTCGGTGATCATGCTGCACGGCACCATAGAACTATCCGCCATCGTTATTGCCGGGGGCGCTGGTTTTGTTATGGGTAACAGTTTTCTGTTTCCGGGTACCTATTCGCGGCTGGCGGCTTTCAAAATGGGCATGAAGAAGGGCGTAAAGATTATTGTAGGCCTTGTGCCCTTGTTCATCCTGGCGGGTTTTATTGAGTCGTTTATTACCCGGTATACCTTTATGCCGCTGTTCTTTAAAGTTGGTATTATCGCGCTCTCTGCCTGGTTGATTCTGTTTTATTTTGTTATTTATCCGTACAAATTGGCAAAGCATGGAAAATCCAGTTCCCCAAATTGAATATTACAAATACCGGAAGTTCGGTGAGTTGATCAACGTAACCATCGATTTCATCCGGCTTAATTTTAAATCGCTCACCCTAAACATCCTCTATATAGCCGGGCCGGCCATCGTTATCATTGCCGGGATTGTTATCCATTTACTGGGGCGCGGTATAACCCTGCTCCGCAATTCCCTGGCCGGAGAAACCGGTGGAATTGAGGGCATGCTGGGCGAAATAGTGGTGTCTGTCTTGCTGTTGTTGGCCGTTTCATTCGTTGGCGTTGTCATCCTGCTGTGTCTGTCGAAAGTTTTTGTGGATACCTATCAAAACCAAAAGGAAAAGTTAAGCGACACGGTTTACCTCTGGTCGGAGTGCAAGAAAATTTTCGGTTCGGCTATGCTGAATTATTTCCTCTCGTTCTTTGTAATCATTCTTCCGTTTTTCCTGGTTTTGATCCCGGTCTTTTTTGTTGCGGCCTTTCTTCCGCTAATCGGCCAACTGGTATTGATGTTCATTTCGGCAGGGTTCAGCATGTACTTTGTGCTCACGTTGCTCATCACCCTCTACGAAAACAAAAGTATAACGGACGCCATGAGCCGGTCGTTTACATTACTGAAAGACGGTTGGTTAACGGCTACCGGCTTTTACTTTATCATTAACCTTATCGCCAATTTCATCAGCGTGATTTTCATTTTACCGCTCTATATAATATTCTTTATCTACCTGTTACACGATATGCAGGGCGGAACCGTACCAACTTTTCAAATGCCCTTTTATGTGGAGTTAATTTCCACGATCCTATTCATCTTCTTTATTGTATCCACGGTTATTCTATACGGTTTTCAACTCATCGGCATGTCGTTTCAATATTTCAGTTTGCGCGAACACAAGGAATCGGTTGGGTTGCTCGAAAAAATTTCAACGCTGGGCGAAACTCCGGCTCCTCAAAAGAAGGATGAATCCTATTAAAGCTTTACTGATTTTTATTTGCCTGAGCTTTTGCTCTACTGCTGTATGGGCCGATCAACCAACCTATGTAGCAGATAGCACAAACGTTGAGGTGCGAAAATTTGATCCGGCAAAAATTGAAAAACTTAAGGTCGATCCCGAAATGGATTATGGCCGAAGCCCGGCCGGGGTATCGCTTTGGGAGCGCTTTAAACGATGGATACAAAGCGTACTCTCGATGTTGCTGCAAACCGTTGCCACAACCGATTGGATGAATCTCGTAATGGTTGCCTTGTTATTGGCCGGGGCGGTGTACCTGATTATCCGGTGGTATAAGTCGAAAGACTACCAGGTATTTTATTCGGACGCGGCTGACAAACTGAAGCATGGTTTTATCCATGAAGACATCCATACCCTGGACTTTGAAAAGCTGATGCACGAGGCCCTTCAAAAAAATCAATACCGGCTGGCTATTCGCTTGTTATTTCTGCAAGCCCTTAAGTTGCTGGCCGATAAAGAGCACATTCATTGGCAACCCGGAAAAACAAACCACGATTACCTGGATGAACTTGAATCGGGCGATCTTAAAACCGGCTTTAATGAACTCAACTTCTACTTTGAATTTGCCTGGTATGGAAATTTCTCCGTGAACGAGAAGCTTTATAAGAAAGTGAACTCGCTGTTCAACGATTGGAAAACCAACGTATAGTGCGCAACGATTGGAAATATATCGCTTACCTGGTTGCTGCTGCCGCGGTGTTCATCACCTTAAAGTTGGTGTCGCCCCGCCCAATCGACTGGACCATTACATTACATCCGGAAGATAAAAATCCGTTTGGCCTGTACGCCCTCAACCAGGTTGCCGATACGTTGTTTTCGCAACACACGCTCCACCGGGACAATTACACCCTTTACGAAATGATGGATACCCTGACCAGACCGGTAAATTTTTTCAGTGTATCCACAAACTTTCACCCGGGAGACGAAGACACCCAGGCGCTTTTAAAAAATCTCGAACGGGGCGGATCGGCTTTTATTTCCGCACACTATTTCTCAGGCCCGTTTGCCGATACGCTTTCCCTTCATACTTCCGACTATTTCTTTGAAAGCGCTTTCAACTTTATCAATCAAAGCGACTCTTCAACGCTTAGGTTTGTGAATCCTTTACTGCAACCGTTCGACAAATTTGCATTCCCCAGAAAAAACATTCACAACTATTTTGATGATTATGACAGTGTGGCAACCGTGGTAATGGTTAATGATCTGCAATTGCCGATGACCATTCACATTAAAGTTGGAAGCGGCAATCTGTTTCTTAACACCACCCCGTTGGCTTTTACCAATGTGTACTTGTTGAACAAAAATAACTATGGGTTTGCGGAGCGTTCACTGTCGCATTTACCCGAACGGGAAACCTTTTGGACTTCCTTTTATCATGTTGGACGACTGGACGCGCGAACGCCTCTGCGCTTTATCCTGAATTCAGAACCGCTGCGTTGGGCCTATTACTGTACGGTTATCAGCATACTGCTGTTTATGGTTTTTGAAGTCAAGCGTAAGCAACGCATTATACCCATTATTAAACCTCTGCCTAACACTTCACTTGAATTTATCAGCACTATTGGAAACCTGTACTACCAATCGGCAGACCATAAAAACATTGCCGAAAAACGAATCCAGTTTTTAGCCGAACAACTCCGCACACGGCACGGCATCAATCTCCTGCACTTGGATAAAACTACGGCTGACGCTCTGGTGCGCAAAACCCAGCAGTCTGAAAAGGAAGTGTACGAATTGTTAAATGTCATTCAGCATGCGCAAAGCAAAAGTCAGCTTACTGCAGAAGAACTGAAATCGTTGAACCAGAAAATTGATAGCTTTAACTATTGATACTTGTAGAACAAAGTAGAAAGAATACTTATGGAAGAACCACTATTTGAAAACCGAATTGATTTAACTGCACTGAATATAAGTGTGAAGAAAATCCGGGAAGAAATCGGAAAAGTGATTGTCGGGCAGCCGGAAATGATTGACTTGTTGATTACAGCCATTTTGGCCGATGGGCACGTGCTGATTGAAGGCGTACCGGGTGTGGCTAAAACCTTAACGGCCAAATTACTTTCGCGGGTGATCGATGTAAAGTTCAGCCGCATTCAATTCACTCCCGACCTGATGCCCTCCGATGTGTTGGGCACTTCGGTTTTCAATATGAAACAATCGGAGTTTGAATTTAAAGCCGGTCCTATTTTTTCAAATATTGTATTGATCGATGAAATCAACCGCGCACCAGCTAAAACCCAGGCTGCACTTTTTGAAGTAATGGAAGAACGGCAAGTTACCATTGATGGTAATACGTACCGGCTGGAACACCCGTACATGGTAGTGGCCACCCAAAACCCGATTGAACACGAAGGAACCTACCGACTTCCAGAAGCACAATTAGACCGTTTTCTTTTTAAGATTCTGGTACACTACCCTTCCCTGGAACAGGAGTTTTCCATTATCCAGGGTCACCATCACCGCAAGGGCCATGCACCCCTGGAAGAAGTTAACGTTGAATTGAATGCCGGGCTGATTAAAAGTTATCGTGATGCAGTGCAACATCTGCACGTAGAAGAAAACCTGATGAAATACATTGCTGAAATTATTCACGAAACGCGCAACCATCCGGCTTTATTTTTAGGCGCTTCTCCCCGGGCATCGGTTGCCATACTGAATAGCTCAAAAGCCTATGCCGCCATCCAGGGCAGGGATTTTGTAACACCGGAAGATGTAAAATTGGTGGCGGCACCGGTGCTGCGCCACCGGGTGATGCTTACGCCCGATAAAGAAATGGAAGGGCTCACCACCGATGATGTAATTGCCCAACTAATTGAAAAAGTTGAAGTACCCCGGTAAATCGTTCGGTAAATGAAATTTATTAAAGACACGTACCTGACCAACCGCCTGTTTACCATTGTCGGTATAGTCGTGCTGCTCTTCATTATGAGTTTCATTATTGGCAGCCTTATTCTTATTCCAAAACTAGGATTATTCTTTTTAACTGCCGCTGTGCTAGCGGATGGCTTTTTGCTGTACAACCGGAAAAGGGGGCTTCATGGTTACCGCTTCACACCTGACAAGCTTTCGAATGGCGATGAAAATGAAATCCGGATCTTTGTTGAAAATTTATTTCCATTTACTGTTGACGTTGAAATCATTGATGAAATCCCGCATCAATTCCAGAAACGCGACACTTCGTTCCGTCTTATACTGCCTTCCCGCGAAAGCAAAACCATAACCTATACGCTTCGCCCCGTGAAGCGCGGAGAATATTCATTCGGAGCGGTGAATGCATTGGTAAAATCTCCTCTGAAATTAATCAGACGCAGGTTCAGGTTTTCAAACGATGCGGTGGTGCCGGTTTATCCTTCTTATTTACAGATGCGCAAGTACGAACTGCTGGCCATCTCCAACCGGTTAACAGAAGCCGGAATAAAAAAAATCAGGCGCATTGGTCAAAACCAGGAATTTGAATTAATCAAAGACTATGTTCAAGGCGATGACATCCGCACCATCAATTGGAAAGCCACAGCCCGCAGGCAGAACCTCATGGTAAATCATTACCAGGATGAGCGCTCGCAACAGGTATATTGCCTGATTGATAAAAGCAGGGTAATGCAAATGCCCTTTGCGGGGATGAGTTTACTGGATTATGCTATTAACGCAAGCCTGGTCATCTCCAACATTGCCATCAAAAAATACGATAAGGCCGGACTCATCACGTTTCAGAACGGCATTGACTCCACCCTGGCTGCAGGCCGCA
>CAZOYJ010000044.1:0-3802 GCA_964583905.1 uncultured Roseivirgaceae bacterium | reverse complement strand
CCTGAAGGAAATTTACCGCAAGGCCATTGCCGAAAAATTCGTGTACGACAAAAAACTTATTGCCAAAGAGCTTCAGAAAGTCGGCATTCAAACCATCCTTACCCCACCCGAGCGCCTGACCGTAAATACCATTAATAAATACCTGGAGTTGAAGGCCAGGGGGATGGTTTGAATCGGGGCCGCAAAAACCATCAGAACTTTTTTTACCTTCACACTGCTATTTGGCATAAATAACCAATCCGGTTTATCAATTGTTGTATGTGCAACTCCGGATCAACACGATGAAAAAAGTTTACAAGAGCACACTTACATTATTCTTATTGGGAATCCTGCAGACTTCTCTGTTAGCCCAAAAGCCAATGGGCATTAAAATGAAGGACCCGATAATTTGTTATGCGCATACCGAGGATAACCCCTGCACCATACCGCCTCCAGCAGAATTCCTGAATCAATCGGCATCCAGAAAAAAAACTTCAACCATTGAAGTAACCTATGTAGGTTTTGAAGGGGTTCCCCAAGCGATGGCTGCTTTTCAGGCCGCTGTAGATATTTGGGAAAGTCTTATCTCATCACCTGTACCCATACGGGTTCAGGCACAGTGGACCTCACTGGGTGCCGGAGTACTGGGCAGTGCTTTATACACCTCAGCTTTTAGAAATTTTCCGGGAGCACAAAAAATTAACGTGTTCTACCCGGTTGCTCTGGCTGAAAAAATAATGGGCATCAACTTAAATGGAGATGAGCCCGACTTATTTGCACGATTTAACAGCGGCATCAATTGGCATTACGATCCTAATTCCAACCCGCCTTCGGGCCAATATGACTTAGTAACAGTTGTGCTGCATGAAATCGGGCACGGATTAGGTTTTGCCGGATCTTTCTCGGCCAGCAACAGCATCGGTCAGGTTGGGTTGCAGGGAACCGGTGTTCCGATTATCTACGATGTACCCATTGAAAATTTTGCCGGTCAAAACCTGATCCGGAGTTTTCCTTCGCCTTCCGAAGAATTGTTTGTACAACTCATCAGCGACAACATCTATTTCAAGTCGGCAACGATTCCTTCACGGGCGCGCTTGTATGCGCCTTCTGCCTTTAGTGGGGCGTCTAGTATCAGCCATTTGGATGAAGTCACCTACAATAATACCGGTAATGCACTCATGACTCCACAGATCGCTCCAAATGAAAAAATTCATGATCCGGGTATAGCGTGGACGATGCTCAAAGACCTTGGCTATGAATTTATACGAATTGTTCATACCCCATTGATTGACAACGAAGATCCCAACGGGCCTTATCCGATTACCGTTACCCTCCAGGCCGACAACGGCTACTCAGCTTCTTCGTTGAAATTAAACTATACAACCAATGGTGTAAATTTTACATCCATTGTGATGACGCCAACCGGAACACCGAATCAATTCTCGGCCGATATCCCGGGAAACGGGACGCCAACCGAGTATGGCTATTATATTTCCGTTAATGATAATAGCGGGCGCGAATTTGTCAATCCCGGTAAAATTGTAATCAAGCAGCAACCCGAACTTCAATACCTGCATTACTTCGAAACCGGACCGGATGTAAAGGCTCCGATTATTACACACACGCCCAAACTATTTCTGCCCGATTCAGAAAGTGAACTGATCATTGAAGCGCACATTACCGACAACATTGGTGTTGCTTCGGCATATGTAGAGTATCTGATTAATGATATTCCCCAGTCTAATGCCCCGCTGATCTTACAGGTACCAGAAGCAGACTCAATATATAAAGTAACCTTACCTACAGGTCTCTTAACAGATGGTGATGTTATTCAATACCGGATTGTGGCAACAGATGTATCGTCAAACAGCAATGTTGCCTTTGCTCCTGTTTCTGGATTTTTTACCGTAAACATTGTAGGCCTTCTACCCACACAGGATTCCTACGCTAATGATTTTAATACTGAATCAAGCGATTTCTTTGGCAACGGGTTCAGCATTACCCAGCCAGCAGAGTTTACCGATGGCGCTATCCATTCGTTGCATCCATACCCCCGGGGGATTGATTTTCCCGAACGGGAAATTAATTTTATTTATCAATTAAAAGTTCCGGTACGCGTTAAAACCAGTGATGCGCTTCTGAAATTTGATGAAATTGTCTTGGTAGAGCCTGGTGAGCCCGGTACGGTGTTTGGAAATGCACAGTTCTGGGACTATGTGATTGTTGAAGGCTCGAAAGATGGCGGTATTACCTGGCAGATCTTATTGAATGGGTACGATTCGCGCGCTTTTGCTCCGTGGTTAACCCGGTACAATAGTAACATTGTAGGGGGGGGGCTTTATTCACTTGCCGTAGGCGATCCCTCGCTCTACCGCAACCGCACCATCAACCTGCTCAGCACCTTTGCACCAAACGATGAAATCGTTATCCGCTTCCGCCTCTACAGCGATGAAGAAGCCACCGGCTGGGGCTGGGCGATCGATAACCTGAAAATTCAAATCGATGATACGCCCCCGGTAATCCTGCACGATCACCTGGATTACCTGAAAGCAGGCGATGACGAATTAACACTGGTGGCCCGTACTTCCGATGCAAGTGGGATTGAATCGTTCAAGCTGGAGTATCGAATTAACGATGGAACGGTTACCACAATTGATTTTAATGTCGATCCGCTTGCCAGTGAATATGTGTTTAACCTTTCAGGATTTAGCACCCTTGCCACCAACGATTTATTTGAGTACCGCTATATTTCACGTGATAGCGTTGGTAATGAACGGATATTGCCTGAGCCGGGGTTGTTCTTTAAAGTTCCAATCATTGCGTTTACTTCACCCATAACCACCTACGCCAACAATTTCAATACACCCTCAACCGATTTTGTTGGAAACTTCTTCAGCATCCAACAACCTAGTGGATTTACAGATGGCGCCATTCACACAACCCATTTTTATCCGAATGGTTTCGGGCTTGACGGCACTTCTTCGTATACCTATACCCTGAAAAAACCCATTACAATTTCCAATGCAAACTCCTTTATGCGCTTTGATGAAATTGTAATTGTGGAGGGGCATCCCACCAATGTTTCTTTCGGTAATCCAAACTTCAGGGATTATGTTGTTGTAGAGGGATCAAAGGATGGAGGAGTAACCTGGAACACGTTTTTGGCTGGTTACGACATTATTGGTGGGTTGCCGGCATGGGTTACAGCATTCAACAACAGCAGCAACGGCAGTTCGACCATGTATCGCAGACGGCAATTTGACCTGACAGCCAATGGAAACTTTCAGGCCGGAAACCAGGTCATTCTCCGGTTCCGGTTATTTGCCAACGAAACGTTAAACGGATGGGGCTGGGCCATTGACAATTTGTTTATCCAGGATCCGGTTACTTCTACCGAAACAGACTTGAGTGTACGACTTCATGTATTTCCAAATCCGGTTACACTAGGGCTACTCAGCATAGAAGCTGAGAACACAACTTCAGCACAGCATCTAATCGAACTGATCAACGCATACGGTCAGTTATTACACGGAGCTAATGTTGAGACCTTAAACGGAAAACTTTCGCACCAGGTAGATATATCCGGATGGCCTGCGGGGATGTACCTGGTAGTTGTACAAGCGGCCAATGGCGAAAAAATCATCCGGAAGATTATTAAGGTCAATTAATCGAAACCCTGGCAGAGGCCTGGGTTTTTTATTTTCCGAACCTCCTTTGTGCGTTACCCTGTACACAGTATTTTTGCGCTGCTTATGCCGCAGACAGGCCCAATTTATCCTTACCCACCTATATAAATGCCCAGAGACAGAAGTATTCGTTCAAT
>CAZOYJ010000043.1:0-20067 GCA_964583905.1 uncultured Roseivirgaceae bacterium | reverse complement strand
AGCGATGACTGAATTTCTTTGCGGGGTTTAAAATCCTTACTGACGATAACGGCAGAGGCCTGTGTGGTATAAATAAAGTTTTCGTATTTCGGGTTAGACAGAAATGCGATCTGACCTTTTTTTGCATCCTGAATTTTTGCCAGCATGTTAATTTTGTCATTACCATTTCCTTTCACTTCACCACCCAGTAAACTGGCAATCTGTCGTACGGTAAACTCCATAGAAGTTAATTAGGTATGCGGATGTTGTGGCAAATGAAACATTGAATGCTTACAAATATACAGGTTTAGGCCAGCAGAGGTAGTTTTTTTTAACGATTTTAGTGATGGCTTTAATACTTGGTAAATCGGAAGCCTGGGCAATGTCGAGTACCTCCCCGCTCTTCATCAGCACATTTATCTTCTGGCCTTCGGTATAAGCTTCGTTGGTTACCGAACCATACGAAAACAAATAGGCCGATTCGGAACGCAGGGTATTATAATGGTTAATAATGCCCGTACGAACTTGTTCCACCTGGTTTTTTTTAACCGGTTCATGGCTGAGGATGATCTGGAAAAGCTCGCGTTGATAAAGCATTCTTGCCAACGTTGCCAGGATGAAATCATCATGATTCATCCAGAATTTTATGGCGCCCCAGAGGTCCTGATCATCCAGTTTTCCAAAGTGTTTCAGGGTTGTCAAATTCTCTTTGAAATCCTGCAGGCTTACCTGATTTTTCAGGAAGAAGGTGAGCGCTTCACTAGCTGTAACGTGCTCGCCTGCTTTCAGCAGGTACTGTGCCCGTCTGATGAGGTTTACCACCATCCGCTCGGCACTCACCGTGGTTTTGTGCAGGTACACCTGCCAGTACATCAGTCTTCGTGCATTTAAGAAATTTTCAATGCTGTAAATACCTTTTTCTTCTACCACCAACTGATCGCGGTGAACGGTAATCATGGCGATGATCCGATCAACACCAATGGTGCCTTCCGGTACTCCGGTAAAAAAACAATCGCGTATCAGGTAATCCAACCGGTCGATGTCCAGTTGACTGGAGATCAGTTGGTGAAAGAATTTGCGTTTGTACGTGTTCTGAAAAATTTTAAGAGCCAGGCCAAGTGCGCCATGGAACTCTTTGTTGAGTTCTTTCATGAACAAATAGGAAAGACTTTCGTGGTTGATACCTGATAGCAAAGTTTCTTCGAGCGCATGCGATAAAGGGCCGTGGCCGATATCGTGCAGCATAACGGCAATCAACGAAGCTTCGTATTCCTCTTCTGAAATTGAAACGCCTTTGTTTCGCAGGCTGTCCAGCACCCGGCCCATCAGGTGCATGGCGCCCAGTGCATGCTGAAAACGGGTATGCTGAGCCGATGGATAGACAAAGTCGGTTAGTCCGAGTTGTTTGATGTGCCGCAGTCGTTGGAACCACGGGTGTTGGAGGATGTCGAATATCAGTTCGCCCGGAATTCTGATGAAGCCGTATACCGGATCGTTGATTATTTTCTTTTTGTTCAAAAGGGGAGGATGAATTCTTTAACTTAGGAAAAAATTTTGATATGCAAAGATATAGCATTTTGTGGGCTGATGATGAAATAGACTTACTGAAACCACATATTTTGTTTTTGGAACAGCGTGGGTACGACATAACACCCGTGAATAATGGTTCGGACGCGGTTGAACTATGCGAAGAAAAATATTTTGATGTTGTCTTTTTGGATGAAAATATGCCGGGCTTGTCGGGGTTGGAAGCCTTGGACCAAATCAAAAGCAAGAAGCCCAACTTGCCGGTAGTGATGATTACCAAAAACGAAGAAGAACACATTATGGAGGAGGCCATCGGTGCCCAGATTGCCGATTACCTGATAAAACCGCTTAATCCAAATCAAATCCTGCTATCGGTTAAAAAAATCCTCGATAATAAACGGCTGATCATCGAAAAAACCAATCTCTCTTACCAGCAGGAATTCCGCAAAATCAGCCTGGCTTTTATGGATGATATGGACCATGACCAATGGGCCGACATCTATAAAAAACTGGTACACTGGGAACTGCAACTCGATCAATCCGATAATGAAGATATGCGTGAAGTATTGGAGTCGCAAAAGAACGAGGCGAACACCAACTTTGCAAAATTTGTCATCCGCAATTACGAGCGTTGGTTAAACGATGCCAATGCACCCAAACCCCTGCTTTCGCATCAGTTGCTCAAAAAGAAAGTTTTACCCGAATTGGGCAAACAAGTACCGGTGTTCCTGGTCCTGATCGATAACCTCAGGTTCGACCAATGGAAAATGCTGGAGCCGATTATTGATGATTATTTTACGGTACAGTCGGAAGAAACCTATTATTCTATTCTGCCCACCACAACAGCGTATTCGCGAAACGCTATTTTTTCCGGAATGCTCCCTTCTGAAATGGCCAAGACCCAACCCGACCTATGGATTGGCGAAGATGAAGACGAAGGTAAGAACAATTTTGAGGACGAGTTTCTCGGGAAACAACTCCGCAAGAATAACCTGAATCTTAAATTCTCCTATAACAAAATAAAAAACCTGGAGCAGGGCCGGGCGCTTGCCGAAACGGTTACTAATTTATTTTCAAATGAGTTAAATGTTATTGTGTATAATTTTGTGGATATGCTTTCGCATGCCCGCACGGATATGGCCATGATTCGCGAATTGGCTCCCGATGAGTCGGCCTACCGGTCGTTAACGCGTTCCTGGTTTCTGCATTCCCCGTTGTTCGATATTCTGAAAACCATTGGCGAACGCAAAGCGCGCGTTATCATTACCACCGACCACGGTACCATCCGCGTAAAGCGGGCATTCAAAATTATTGGCGACCGGAATGTGAACACCAACCTTCGCTACAAGCAAGGTAAAAACCTGAACTTTGAAGGCGGTAAGGTGATGCAGGTAACCAAACCCGAACGGCTGTTTCTTCCCAAGATGAATGTGTCAACCTCCTATGTTTTTGCTACCGAAGACCAGTTTTTTGCCTACCCCAACAACTACAATTATTACGTGAATTTTTATAAAGACACCTTTCAGCACGGAGGGGTAAGTCTGGAAGAGATGATAATCCCCTTAATTTTCTTAAATTCGAAAAATGCACCCTGAAGTTAGGCCGCAGTCGCTCGTATTTAAACGGGTAACACTTTCTGGTTTGGATGAGGTAGCGGTGAAAATAAAGGAGGCCTTGGGCGAACCGGGTGTGTGCATCCTGGAAGGTGAAATGGGTTCGGGGAAGACCACGTTGGTGAAAGCGTTGGGAAAAGTATTTCAGGTCGTTGATCCGATGAGCAGCCCCACGTATTCCATTGTGAATGAGTACCAGACGGCAACGGGTGAACGGGTTTTTCATTTTGATTTCTATCGGATTAAAGTTGAAGCGGAAGCTTACCAAATTGGCACCGAAGAATATTTTTATTCTGGCCAGTATTGCTTTGTGGAATGGCCCGAAAAAATTCCATCTTTATTACCGGATGACTATGCGCAGCTAAACATTTCGGTGGACGATGAAACACACAGAACTATTGAATTGATAATTCATGGCAGAAAAAAAGAAAAGCGGATTTGAAACCCTGGCGCGGGCCAGTTTAGTGCCCCAGGAGCAACTCATGGCCGTAAAAAAAGGTAAACATAGTTTCTTTCTGGGGTTACCCCGCGAAATATCCTTACAGGAAAACCGGATAACCTTAACTCCCGATGCGGTTGCCTTGTTGGTAAACAACGGGCATGAAATCTGGGTTGAAACAAAAGCGGGCGTGGGCTCCAAGTTTACCGATCAGCAATACAGTGAAGCAGGCGCGCGGATTGTTTTTTCGCCTCAGGAGGTTTATAAAGCGGACGTTATTTTAAAAATAGAACCGCCTACGCTGGAGGAAATTGAATTGATGCATCCGGGGCAAACCCTGATTTCCGCCATTCAACTTGGCCATATTAAACAAGAATACATTCAGGCCTTGGCGAAGAAGAAAATTACCTCGCTGGCCTTTGAGTTTATTGAGGACAAGGTAGGCGGCATGCCGATAATCCGGGCAATGAGTGAGATAGCCGGCAGCAGTGTGATGCTGATTGCCGCAGAATATTTAAGTACCGCCAATGATGGCAAAGGTGTAATTCTGGGAGGTATTACCGGTGTGCCTCCAACAAAGATGGTTATTATCGGGGCAGGAACGGTTGCCGAATATTCGGCACGTGCAGCCTTGGGCATGGGGGCTGAGGTTCAGATTTTTGATAACCATATCTATAAACTCAGGAGAATCAAACATTTGCTGGGCCAGCAGATTTATACGTCCACCATTGATACGCTTACGCTGAGTGAGTCGCTCAAAACAGCCGATGTTGTCATCGGTGCGTTGCGGGCGGAGAAGGGGAGGTCGCGCATTGTGGTAACCGAGGAAATGGTTAGTAAGATGCGAAACGATTCACTGATCATCGATTTAAGCATTGATCAGGGTGGGTGCATTGAAACCTCCGAGATTACCAGCCTGAAAAAACCGATCTTCCGGAAGTTTGGGGTTATTCATTATTGCGTACCCAATGTGGCATCCCGGGTAGCACACACGGCTACCACCGCGCTAAGCAACATCTTCACACCCACCATATTACGGGCAGCCGAAGAAGGCGGCCTGGAAGAAATGGTATTTTCACACAGTTGGTTTATGAAAGGCGTGTATACCTATAAGGGTAATTTAACCAATGAAGCGCTGGCGAAGAAATTCAAAATGAAGTTTAAAAACATTGAATTGATTTTAGCGGCCAGGTTTTAGATGCTTAACATTTCAACGGTCTGCAGGCATTTTTTATATTTAACTTTGAAATCCAGATACGGGTATTGATTAACATACCAAAACAACATGCTTATGAGACGATTGATTGGAATGATTTTACTTTTTTTTCCAGGTTGGATTGTTCAGGCTCAGGCCGTGCCTGAAATTATGAAGCCCATACGTGCCTACAGCGTTTTATCGCGGCCGGTAATCGGACCCAACGATATGCTGATTGGAATCCCGCATGAACCGGGTGGTGTGGTAGGTGATGTATACCTAACAACATACTGGAATGTATGCAATATTTTGCTTTACGAAAACGACAGGCTGCTGGAGGGTATGATTTACCGCTACGATATTCAGCGCGATGAGATTGAGCTAAGCTTTTCAAATGGTGTTATGCGGGCGTTGGACGGATCAAAAGTAAGAAGCCTGGTATGGAATGACTCTATAACCGGTTTGCCCCGGTATTTTGTAAACGCCAAAGGGTATAAAGAGAATGGTGTTTCGCTAAGAGGTTTTTTTGAAGTTCATGCAGATGGTAAAGTTCCCTTGCTGAGCATGACTTCGTTGGAAATTTTAAAACCTGATTTTAATCCTGCTTTAAACGTAGGCAGCAGGGATGCCAAGATTCTCAAAAAGAAAACTTATTTCTATGCAATGGGGCAGGAGGTATTCCGTATAAAAAGTAAAAAGAACCTGGATGTTGCCTTTGCTGATAAAAAGGACACCATGGCCAAATATTTTAAACAGAACACAGTACAAATTAAAAATGAACCTAGCCTGAGAAAGACTTTTGAATATTATAACGCCCTACACCAATAGCGGATGTTATTTTGTGAGTGTTAAGCTTTTTCGCAAGGCTTCAATTCTGGCTTCCGCATCGGCTTTCTTTTTGCGTTCAACTTCAACTACTTTTTCCGGGGCGCTGGCAACAAATTTTTCATTGCTCAGTTTCTTGTTGATGGCATCAAGAAACCCTTGCTGATAGGCCAGTTCTTTCAACAGGTTTTCACGTTCTTTTTCGGGATCAACCTGCCCGTTCAGCGGAATCAAAAATTCGGTGGTGTTCACCATAAAGGCAGCGCCTTCCGGCTGACCGGTAAGGCTGCTGATTTCATTCAGGTTGCCCAATTTAGTTAGGATGGGCACAAGGTGTTTCTGTAAACCGTCCGGTTGCTTTACCATTAGGGTAAGCTTTTCTTTGGGCGAGATGTTGCGCGCATTCCGGGTATTCCGGATTTCAGTTATAATTGAAAAGACAAAAGCAATTTCTAACAGCAGGGTTTGATTTACTGAATTGGCCATTGGCCATGACGCTACCATGATGCTATCGCCTTGAGTTCGATTGTTTAATTCTTGCCACAGCTCTTCCGTAATAAAGGGCATAAACGGGTGGAGGGCTTTCAACAACGTTTCAAAGTAAGAAACCGTTTTGTTGTACGTTCCCGAATCAATGGGTTTACCGAATTCAGGTTTGATCATTTCCAGGTACCACGAGCAGAAGTCGTCCCAAATGAGTTTATAAATGGTTAACAACGCATCCGACATTCTGAATTTACTGAAGTGATCGTTCAATTCCGCCAACGATTGGTTCAGCTTGCTTTCAAACCATTCAACGGCCACGCTATTCTCAACGGATGCCGCTCCTTCGGTAGTTGTCCAACCCTTCACCAGGCGGAAGGCATTCCAGATTTTGTTGGCGAAGTTACGGCCTTGTTCCACCAACTTTTCATCGTACAACAAATCGTTGCCGGCAGGGGAGCTGAACAACATGCCGGTTCGCACGGCATCGGCTCCGAATTGGGCCATGAGTTCGAGCGGATCGGGTGAGTTGCCTAACGACTTCGACATTTTTCTTCCCTGCTTGTCGCGAACAATACCGGTGAGGTAAACATTTTTGAACGGCTTTTCACCCCGGTATTCGTACCCGGCAATGATCATCCGGGCCACCCAGAAGAATAAAATTTCCGGTGCCGTTACCAGGTCGTTGGTGGGGTAATAATAATTGAGATCACGGTTACCCTTATTGTTCGAATCTTTAAAGACGGTGGTATCAAAAACAGCCATCGGCCAGAGCCAGCTTGAGAACCAGGTGTCGAGGACATCTTCATCCTGTCTCAGGTTTTCAAATTTTGAATTTTGAATCTTGAATTTTTCCTGCGCCTCTTCTTGAGTTTTGGCTACAACAATATCGCCCGCCTCATTATACCAGGCAGGTATCCGGTGGCCCCACCAGAGTTGCCGCGAGATGCACCAATCGCGTACGTTGGCCATCCAGTGATGATACGTGTTTTTGAATTTAGGTGGAATAAGTTGAACATCATCGTTCATCACGTGCTCAAGCGCAGGCTTGGTGATGGTGTCCATTTTTAGAAACCATTGCAAGGATAGGCGCGGCTCTATTACCGCATCGGTACGTTCGGAAAAGCCCACGTTGCTTTTATACTCCTCAACTTTATTCAGGTGGCCGCCCTCTTCCAGCAACTTGCCAATTTTTTTACGGGCGATGAAGCGGTCTTCCCCAACTAGGATCTGAGCCTTTTCATTTAGTGTTCCGTCTTCCTGCAGGATATCAATCACTTCCAGGTTGTGCTTCTTACCCAATTCATAATCGTTTACATCGTGAGCCGGAGTAACCTTCAGGCAGCCAGTTCCGAAATCCATCGTTACGTATTCATCTTCGATGATTGGAATGGAACGATTGATTAACGGAATGATGGCGCGTTTTCCTTTCAGGCGTAGGTAGCGTTCATCGTTTGGATTAATGCAGATAGCCGTATCGGCCATGATGGTTTCCGGCCGAACGGTAGCAACGGTTACGTATTCATCCGTGCTTCCTTCGATGGCGTAGTTGATATAGTATAATTTCGATTGTACATCCTTGTAATTCACTTCATCATCCGAGAGTGCGGTTTTGCCTACAGGGTCCCAGTTTACCATGCGCAAACCACGGTAGATATAACCTTTGTTGTACAGGTCAATAAAGACGTCAATTACGGCATCGTAATAAGCCGGATCCATGGTGAAGGTGGTACGATCCCAATCGCAGGAAGCACCTAGCTTTTTCAGTTGTTCCAGGATAATTCCACCGTATTTTTCTTTCCACTCCCAGGCGTATTGCAAAAATTCTTCACGGGTCAGGTCCGATTTTTTAATTCCCTTTTCCCGTAGCATGGCCACTACCTTCGCCTCGGTGGCAATGGATGCATGGTCGGTGCCGGGTACCCAGCAGGCTTCCTTGCCCTCCATACGGGCTTTACGGATCAATACATCCTGAATGGTATTGTTGAGCATGTGCCCCATGTGCAACACCCCGGTAACGTTAGGCGGGGGTATTACAATGGTAAAGGGTTCTTTTTCCGGGTTGGGCTCAGAATGAAAGAACCCGTGCTCCATCCAATACGCGTACCACTTGTTTTCAACCCCTGCCGGATTGTATTTCGTTGCTAATGACATTCTTTGCTAAAATATGAAGGGCAAAAATACGGGCAATGGTTTCAAGTTCCAAAACACCTTAACCCTCCTTCATGCGGATCCGCCACGATTTTGGATAGAGGTTGTTAATGCGGTTGTCCAATACATTTATCCAGCCAAGCGGGAGTGTTGCGTACGTAACCAGAGCATGCCCCTTTTTGTGTTGGGATATGATGAGATTTTCTTTTCGAAGGAAATTCAGGGCATCCTCCAGCGACAATTCAATTGCCGGAAAATGATCTTTATTCAGGTTGATGGAAACCGCCAACGCCTGTTCGGGAATTAGTTTCTCACCTTTCAGCGTGGCTACAGCCGTACCGGCCGAGAGTACGTTGAGATGCTGTTTAAGAAAGGAACTGGTTTCGTACAGGCTGGTTTGCATCATGGAAACCGCATCCTTTTCTAATTGGAAAGAGAATCGATCTGCGTGATGTATCCACTGGCTAACCTGGTCTTTTATTTTTTGGGGGAGATTCCCCGTTATCTTTTTATGTTTTACGAGTGTTTCGCTTTGAATTTCTTTTTTCCGGATAACCGAAACAAAAAATCCTTCGCCCTGTACACGATGGGGATAAAACTGATAGCCGGTCAGGCTTCCATGCCCGATTACCTCAACACCCCATTCCGGATCGGGATTCAAGGGAACCGACTCGGTTGCATGCTGCGTACCAAGCCATTGTAAATTTTCTTCATTCTCAGAAGGGTTGTACGTACAGGTTGAGTAAATCAGTAGGCCATTGGTTTTCAGAGCAGGCCACACATCGGTTAGTATTCTGCATTGACGCATTGCGCAATGATTGGTTTGCTCAACCGACCATTCCTTCATGGCTTGCGGATCTTTGCGGAATAATCCTTCGCCCGAACAAGGTGCATCCACCACCACAACATCAAAAAATCCGGGCAGTCGTTGAAAGTCTGACGGATCATTTTGGGTAACGATAACGTTGTCGTATCCCCACTTGATGATGTTTTCAAGTAGAATGGTTGCCCTGGAGCGGATTACTTCGTTGGCAACCAATAAACTTTCCGGATGAATCAGACTGATGATGTGGGTTGATTTCCCTCCGGGAGCGGCACTCAGATCAAGAATTCTGAGAGGCTTTGAGGTAAGCTCAAGTTGATAAAACACTTGTTCAAGAAACATGGAACTGGCCTCCTGCACATAATACGCGCCCCCATGAAAGGACGGATCCAGGGTGAAGACAGGTCTTTTATCCAGGTATCGGCCTGCCCTGCACCACGGTACCGGCAGGCTATCGGTACCGGATTGTTTCTTCGGGTTTAGCCGGATGCTTACCGGTGGCGGAGTTTGCAGGCTTTCAGCGAATGGAGTGTATTGGGTACCCAGTTTATCCTTCATGCGAAGGGCAAACGCTTCCGGCAATTCGATACGGGGCTCCGACATGATGCTAAAATAAGAACCCAGGCTATCAGATCAGGTAAAGAATCCATATAATTGACAAAGATTTTTTGATGATAACTGCGAACGATCCTGCATTGAAATCCTGGGTGGAAGTGCCGCCAGGTTCAGACTTTCCGATTCAGAACCTGCCTTTTGGAATTTTTAAAACCAAGTACCTTTCGCCCGTTGCCGGAGTAGCCATTGGCAACCATGTGCTCGACCTGGTGTACCTGCATGAAAACGGATACCTGGATGGACTGGGTTTGCCAGCCGGAATCTTCAACCAAAAATACCTGAACGATTTTCTGGCGCTCGGTAAACTCAGGTGCCGGGAAGTCCGCGAACGCCTGTCTGTTTTACTGCGTCACGATAACGATGAGTTGAAAGCCAACCCCGCCCATGAAATTGCCTTGGTGCCAATGGCCGAAGTGCAGATGTTAATGCCGGTTCGGGTGCCGAATTATACTGACTTTTACAGCAGTGAGGAACACGCTACCAATGTAGGCTCCATGTTTCGCGACCCGAAGAACGCGTTGTTGCCGAACTGGAAACACTTGCCGGTGGGCTATCACGGCAGGGCATCCTCCATCGTTGTGTCCGGAACGGCTATTCATCGCCCGAAAGGACAGCTCAAACTTCCGGATCAGGAAACCCCTGTGTTTTCTGCTTCCCGGAAAATGGATTTTGAACTGGAAGTTGCTTTTGTGACCTGCTCGGAAACGAAGCTGGGTCAATCCATCAGTACCAAAGAGGCCGAAGATCATATTTTTGGATTTGTATTGTTTAACGATTGGTCGGCCCGCGACATTCAGCAATGGGAGTATGTTCCGTTGGGGCCATTCCTGGGAAAGAATTTTGGCTCTACCATTTCACCCTGGATTGTTACCCTGGATGCACTGGAACCTTTCCGGACAGCCGGACCCACACAAGATCCGGAGGTGCTTCCGTATTTACAGCTTAACGGAGCAAAGAACTTTGATGTGCTGCTGGAAGTACTGCTTCAGCCGGAAGGCAAGGAGGCTGTTACCATCAGCCGGTCGAATTTAAAATACCTGTATTGGAATGTGAACCAGCAATTGGCGCACCATACGGTAAACGGGTGTAACCTTCAGGTGGGCGATCTGTATGCGTCAGGCACGATCAGTGGCCCATCACCTGGGTCGTACGGTTCGATGCTTGAACTTACCTGGAACGGGACAAAGCCATTGCAGTTGCCGGATGGAACCGAACGAAAATTTATTGAAGATAACGACACCGTAATTCTTAAAGGGTATTGCGAGAAGAATGGCGTGCGGATTGGCTTTGGCGAGTGCAGGGGTAAAATACTTCCGACTTTATAATTTTTGTACGATGATTATCGATCCTAAGGAGGTTCATTTCAGCAAGGTACACGGCTATTTGCTGGGCGCGGTTGTACCCCGCCCCATTGCCTTTGCCAGTACAATTGATCATGAAGGAAATATCAACCTCAGCCCGTTTAGCTTTTTCAATTGCTTTGGAGCGAACCCGCCAATCCTTGTTTTTTCACCATCCCGAAGAGGTCGCGACAACACAACCAAAGATACGTACGAAAATGTTTTGGAGATTCCGGAGGTGGTGATCAACATCGTGAACTATTCCATTGTGCAGCAAATGTCGCTGGCCAGTGGCGAATTTCCGAAAGGCGTAAATGAATTTATTAAATCCGGTCTTACCCCAGTTTCTTCAACAAAAGTTAAACCGCCACGAGTGGGTGAGTCACCTGCATCGTTCGAGTGCAGGGTGTTGCAGGTTATTCCAACCGGTGATCAGGGCGGAGCCGGCAACCTGGTGATTTGTGAGGTTGTATTGATGCACATCAAGAATGAGATTTTGGGTGATGACGGTAAGATTGATCCGTTTAAGCTTGATGCTGTAGCCCGTATGGGTGGCGACTGGTACTGCCGGGCGAATGGTGAAAATTTATTTCGGTTGCCGCAGCCCGGTAACAAAATCGGTATTGGAATTGACCAATTGCCGGAAGAAATCAGGAAAAGTAAGTGGCTTACCGGAAATGATCTGGGCCTGCTCGGCAGCGTACAGCAACTACCCGATTCAGCATACATTAATCAAATAAAGATAAATTCAGGGTTCCTGGAGGCTGCCGGTAAAACTCAGGAGAGCATTCACCTATTGGCAAAGGAATACCTGAAGGCGGGTAAAATTGCCGAAGCCTGGGCTGTTCTGCTTGCCCAGAAATGAGAATTTAGTACATTTATTTGCTTCATTGACCTGTTAACTACAGGGTTTACTGCAGGCTTAGCCTGTTATCGTCCTCTTCTATTAATTCTTACCGTACCCCATATGAAAAAAATACTTCTTGCTACAGGAGTTATTTCATTGCTACTCCTTTTAGCTGCCATGCATTATTCTCCTGATTTGTTCACTTCCGAAAAGCAATTGAAGGCAGGAGTTATCCCGCCTTTAACCCTCTGCGGTACTCCGGGCGCCAGAACCATCCTCAAGCTAATGGACACGACAAGGCAAATGGCGCCTTTAATGGAGAACCTGGGCAAGTATGGAATGAAAGTGTCTACCGGGAATACGCGCGCTCAAAAGTTTTTCAACCAGGGCATTAACCTGTATTATGGCTTCAACCACTTTGAAGCATACCGTTCCTTTAAGGAAGTTGCACGGCTGGACCCGGATTGCGCCATGGCCTATTGGGGACAGGCGCTATCGCTTGGTCCCAACATCAACTTGCCGATGGACCCAGCCGATACCGAAACAGTTTACAAAGCGCTGCAAAAAGCAATAGCCTTGATGGACAAAGCTTCACCAAAGGAGCAAGCGCTTATCCGTGCCTTATCGAAGCGCTATACAGCCGAAGCGCTGGAGGATCGGAAACCCCTGGATGAAGCCTACGCTGAAGCTATGGAAGTAGTTGCCGATAAGTTTTCGGATGACCTGGACGTGAAAACGTTGTATGCGGAAGCCTTAATGGACCTTCATCCCTGGGATTACTGGAAAGATGGAAAGCCCCAACCCTGGACGTCTAAGCCTATTGAAATAATCGATGCCGTTATTTCCAAACATGCTGATCACCCGGGGGCCAATCACTTGAATATTCACATTCTTGAAGCCTCACCGGACCCTGATCGGGCTGTTGCCAGTGCCGACCGGCTTCGTGATCTCGTTCCGGGTGCCGGGCACCTCGTGCATATGCCTTCCCATATTTATATCCGAGTGGGCAGATACCTGGAAGGTGTAGAAGCCAATGAACGCGCTGTGAAAACCGATGAGGAGTACATCGCGCAATGTCAGGTGCAAAGCGTTTACCCGTTGTTTTATTATCCGCATAATTATCATTTCTTATTAGCATGTGCCCAGATGGCCGGGTTAAGTGAAAAATCGAAAAAGGCAGCTGAGGCTCTCAAAGAAAATATTCCGGTAGAAATGATGAACGTTCCTGATCTGGTAACCTTGCAGCACTGGTATTCCATGCCGTGGTACAATTTAGTGCGCTTTGGTAAATGGGATGAAATGTTAAAAGTCACCCAGCCGGTGGATTCATTCAAGTATGTAAAAAGTGTATGGCATTATACGAGAGGGATGGCCTTTGCGCGGACCCATAAATTAACAGAAGCAAAACAAGAATTGGCCAGCCTTAATCAGTTGGTGACTGATCCTTTTATGGAGATGACTATTGCGGGATTCAATAGCTTCAGAAATGTATTAACCATCGGGCAATATGTTCTGGAGGCGGAGATTGAAGCCCAACAAAAGAATTACGACAAAGCAGTACGGTTGTTAACCGCGGCCATCGAAATAGAGGACAACCTGCTTTATCAGGAGCCACCCGACTGGTACCTGCCTGTCCGACAAACATTGGGTTCCATTTTGTTGGAAGCTAAAAAACCTGCCCTTGCCGAACAGCGGTTCCGGGAGGATTTGAAACAATACCGGAATAATGGATGGTCACTTTTTGGATTATATCAAAGCCTGGAAGCGCAGGGTAAAAAGTCTGAAGCAATTGATGTGAAGAAGGAATTCGAAAAGGCATTCGCTAAAGCGGATATAAAACTGACCGCAGCAAGGTTCTGATTGAAAGAAACTGTCTCAAAAGTCAGTTGCATCAAAGAAGCCTGAGCTTGTCGAAGGCTTAATTACAAGCCAAATCAGGTTTCGACAAGCTCAACCTTTAACGAGTTGTTATTTTTGAGACAGCCTCTTTTTAATTTAATCCCTATACAGTACAGCCTTTACCGCCTTAACCGTCTTCTCCACGTTGGGCAGTATAACCTGGATCAAGGTGGGGGCGTAGGGTAGGGGAGCATCGGCATTGGTAATGCGATGGATCGGTGCGTCAAGGTAATCGAATGCATGTTTCTGAACGTGATAGGTAATCTCGGTTGATATAGATGCCAAAGGCCAGGCTTCTTCAACAATTACCAGTCGGTTGGTTTTCTTTACCGACTCCACAACGGCAGCATAATCAATAGGCCGAACGCTGCGCAAATCCACAACCTCGCATGAAATCCCTTCCTTTTCAAGTTCCTGCGCTGCTGCTAAGGCCACTTTGATAATCTTACCGAATGAAACAAGGGTTACATCCGTACCGGAGCGCTTTACATCGGCCAACCCGATCGGGATAAGGTATTCTTCTTCGGGCACTTCACCTTTCTCGCCATACATCAATTCCGATTCCATGAAAATAACCGGGTCGTTATCCCGGATAGAGGTTTTGAGGAGACCTTTGGCATCATACGGATTGGAAGGTACAACCACTTTTAATCCCGGGCAGTTGGCATACCAGTTTTCAAAGTTTTGAGAGTGCTGGGCGCCAAGCTGGCCGGCATTACCGGTTGCTCCACGAAATACGATGGGTACAGGGTATTGCCCGCCCGACATGGAATACATCTTTGCGGCTGAGTTGATGATCTGATCGATGGCTACGAGCGAGAAATTGAACGTCATGAATTCAATGATAGGACGTAACCCATTCATGGCGGCACCTACACCCACCCCCGTGAATCCCAGTTCGGATATAGGCGTGTCGATTACGCGTTCCGGTCCGAATTCATCCAGCATACCCTGACTTACCTTGTAGGCGCCATTGTATTCGGCTACTTCTTCCCCCATCAGGAATACACTGGGGTCTCTGCGCATTTCTTCGTTCATGGCTTCACGCAGGGCTTCTCGGAATTGAATTTCTCTCATGGTAGTTGATTAGGCCTGTTATCAGGCAGGGCGTAAAAATAGTACCTGTGGATTTATTTGCCAACAATAAAAAACCCCTTCATTGAAGCAATGAAGGGGTTTTTGGAATAATTCGTTTGAATTAACGCAAAGCGTTTCGGAAGGCTTCAGAAGTTGACCATTTGCTGAACTCAAGATCAGCAAGTGCGGCCGTCTTCAAAGCCGGATCAATTTTTACGGCATTGGTCAGGTTGCTCACTACACCTTCAGCATTGCCTAAACGGGCAGAAGCTACAGCGGCACCGTAAAACGCCAGGGCGTGGTTGCTGTTGGCTTTGGTAGCCTCATTGAAGGAGGTAAGTGCATTCTGATAATCTTTATTTAATACCTGGGCTAACCCTTTGTTAAAGAGGTTGTCGGCATGGTTAGCCGCAGCTGAACCTGCACGTACCGCTTCAGCATAGTTGGCGGTAATGATTCCGGCTGCACACTTCACACCGTTTACTCCGGCAGCATTATCACCGCGAAGGCCGGCCAACGCTTTGTTCGAATGGCTGTAAGCAGCATACGCATTTCCTCTTAACAAGGCAACCGAGGCCTGGTTTCCGCTTACCTCAGGGGCAGCGTTAATCCGGGCTGCAATGTCCAGTTGAGCTTGTGCCTTATCGGCCAACGAAGCAGCATTTGCTGGGTTCTCAATAGCCTGAGCAATGAACACAGCTGCTAAGTTATTATGGGCATTCCAGTTGGTTCCTTTCTTGGTGGCAGCTTCATAAATAGCAGCCTTTTCAGTCAATGAAGGCGTAAGGGTGGCCGAATACATCAATTCCTCAAAAGAAAGTGCATCGGGTTGAGCCTGACCGGAAGTTATTTGCTTAGCCAAAACGGCAATTTCCGCATCGGTCTTCTTGTCTTTTATCGTTAAGATTTCAGTTTTTGCAGTTCTTAACTTAGGATATACATCTTTGAATACCTTTTTGTAGGTACTCAGCTTCTTCATTTGTTTTTCCTGATCTTCGAATGAGCCACCGCTGTTGATGATGTTCAGGTATTCGGCTTTTTGCTCAGACGTAATGCCATCGTAAGCAGCTAACGCGGTGCGGAATTCAGCCCACTCGCGGATAACCGGCTTCAGTACAAACTGAATATCTTTCGCCATATCCTTGTAGTCGTACTTCTTCATTTGATCGCGGTAATACTTTTCAATGGCCTTAGCACGATCCGGAGAAAGTTTACTGTTGATGCGCTCGGCACCTTCTGGCGAGTGCGTACCGGTGATGGATACTGTTTTGGTTACGTTCTTTGAGGCAATGAAAGCATCCAGTTGCTTACCCTTAGCGCTTTTGATTTCAGAAGTGCGCAACACGGAACGACCTTGTTCAAAAATAAAGTCCGGGATAACCACAGGAACAACTTCTTCCTGGTTGTTATAGCCGTGTCCGGCATACGTTGCGTAGTAAACCGGCTTTACCAGTTTAGATGTGGTGATTACACCTACTGCCACATCCATGCGTGGGGTGGTTTTGGAACCAGATCCCTTTGAGGCTGTTCCTTCCACCTGCAACACACCGGATTTCATAGCCGGGTTATAGGCAAATGAAAAATTGCGGGTTACGCGTGGCTGTTCTGTTGCTGCATTCGGGTAGTCCTCTGCCCGGAAGGGAATCGGATCAAGAGCCGTCTCACGGTCTCCATACTTGTAAAATGGGTTTACCGTATATACGGTGCCCTTTTTCAACATTTTTACAGGCAGGTTAACCGCCATATCGAATGTCACTGTGTCTTTGTGAACTTCTAATGGGTTAGGGGTTACCGTAAGTTGTTGCTCCTTAGCCATCTTAACCATCTGGGGGAGAGTACACCCAGATAAACTAAGGACTCCTACGATTAGAAACGCGTACACTAATTTTCTCATTGGATTTTATTTTTGGTTGTATAAATCGAGTGGCAAAAGTAAGTTTATATGCTTTTTTTTGCAATTATACTCAAAAAATAAAGATTTTGGCCTCCAGTTAAGGTTTTGATGAACCATATCTTAGTAAATGTGTTTTTTGATCGTTGAATGAACGATATAATAGACGAAAGTCGGCTTTTATGAGCAATTTGATAACAAAAATCCAGCTTTTCTTTGAAGAATACGCCTTTGGCGTGTGCACCCGGTTGGGTGAAAAGCTCGGTATAGCCACCTCAAGCATCCGATTATTCTTTATTTATGCTTCCTTTATCACCATCGGTTCACCGGTAATTCTCTATTTGGTACTTGCCTTTATCATGAATTTCCGGAAGTATCTCCGTAAAAGAAGCCCTATCTGGGATTATTGATTGTAATTTTCCTTTTCCGAAACAGGTAATACTCCAGTGGGATGAGTCCGCCATAGAGATGCCGGCTGGAATAGGGGTATTGATCCCTCAGTTGCTTTCGCGATGCCCATGTACCCCGGATGTTTTTGAAAAAATCTGTATGTGCCTGTAAAACTGCTTTGGCGGCTGAAAGACTTCCTTCTGAAATAAATTTAACTGTAGCCAGGTAGTCCAGCAGAATCCTGATTGGCAGCTTAAAGAAGAGTTGTCCGGGTGGGAGGTGTTTCACGATCAGGCTTAATCCGTTTCGGAAATTATAGTAGGTTTTTCTGGGATTGGATGCAGGGAGGGTACCCGCTCCAACATGGTACACCGTACTTGAACCACAATAATACACTTGCTTACCGCTGCGCTGAATTCGCCAGCACAGATCAATTTCTTCCATGTGGGCAAAAAAGGTTTCGTCTAACCCGCCCAATGCCCGGTAAACTTCTGAGCGGATAGCCAGGCCTGCGCCCGATGCCCAGAACACCTCACGCGTATCATCGTATTGCCCGGTATCCGTTTCGGTAAAGTTAAACAACCGGCCGCGACAGAAGGGATAGCCGAATGCGTCTAGGAAGCCGCCACCGGCCCCGGCATACTCGAAATGATCTTTGTTGTGGTACGAAAGAATTTTTGGCTGCACGGCTGCAATTTGTTCATCCCCGTCCAGCACGGCAATCAACGCGTTAAGCCAACCCGGGGTAACTTCCACATCGGAATTGAGCAAGACACAATATTTCGAGTCGACTTGCTGCAACGCACGGTTATACCCTCCGCAAAAGCCGTAATTTTTTTCGAGTTGAATCCATTCAACCGTTGGAAAATCAGAACTGACTAATTTTTTTGATTGATCGGTTGATCCGTTATCGGCAATGATAATGCGGGCGTTGCCCGAGTGTTTAATAACAGCTGGCAAAAACTGCTGCAGCAATTTTTCACCATTGAAATTGAGGATAACAACCGATACTGTATTCAACGTGAATTAGGTAACCTGAAACGCGAATTAATTACCCCATCATTCCGCTTAAGTCCATTCCCGGGATATTGGGCAACAAGCCTTCGGTGCTTTTGCGTAGTTCTTCTTTTGCGAGTACTTCGGCATCCTCCGATGCTTTGTTGACTGCGGCCACAATCAAATCCTGCATAATGTGTTTGTCTTCGGCCTTCATCAGGACCGGATCAACCTCAAGGCTTACCAATTGTTTTTTACCATTAACTACCGCTTTCACCATTCCTCCACCTGATTCCCCCGATGCTTTCACGTGTACCAGGTTGTCTTGTGCTTCTTTTAAACGGGCCTGCACTTCTTTCATCTTCCCCATCATCTTCATCATATCAAACATAGCCGAATCGGTTACATGTGGTTTGTTAAAACTGACCTGCAATCTACAATTAATCCCTATCTTTTACGCAACAGCAACACCGAAGCCGAGTGGGTAAAGGAGTGCCCGGTTAAATCGGTTAAGCGTACGGTAAAGGCGTACGTTCCATCGGGTACATCCTGGCCTTTGTAGGTTCCGTCCCAGCCGGTATCCTTATCGCGGGTGGTATAAATCATTTCTCCCCATCGGTTGAAGATGAACAATTCGTACGAGGCGATATACTGCGTAAAAATTTTAAAAACTTCATTTTCAACAGGGCCCTGGTTGTCGGGCGTAAAAGCTGTGGGGAAGATTACCCGGGGTTCTTTCTTGATTTCAATTTCATTTGAGACGGCTTGTCCCAAGCCCGGGGTGTTCGCGTTTGCTTTAACCACGTACCGGATCACCTGGTGGTCGGGATCGAAGTCCATATCGAGATAAGTGGTGGTGCCTGGACCTACCACTATGGTTTGAATGAGTTGCCCGCTGGCGGAATATTTTTCGATCACATATTCCCGAACACCATCTTCCCATCCGGTATAGGGAGTCCACGAAAGGCTGGTGTAGTTTTCCGGGGTCAGTTCGCCTGTAAAGCGGATCATGCAGATTTCGGTACCAAGAGGTGCTTGGTTGTTACAGGCATCGATGTAGCTGATCTGGTAACAAAATGCCTGTTCCGAAGTGTACCCGGCATCGGTAAACGAAGTGGAAGTTGTTTTTCCGATAAGGGCGTAACTGCCGCTTCCTTCTTTTCTGAACACACTGTATTCGGTTGCCTGAAAGGCCGGGTCTTGCTGCCAGGTAATTTCAACACCCGTGGCCGTTACGGTTGAGGTAGCGTTGGTAATGGGTGTGGGGATATCGCTGGAAAAGGTAGTGACACAATTGACAATCGAAAAGCTCCGGCTGCTGTTGGTATAGTCAGCCACCAGTTGGTAGCAATAATTTAAGTTACAGGTTACGTTGGTATCGGTAAAGCCCGAGGTTGGCGCAGTTGGGGTGGCGATTGTTGAACCATTTCGCTGTAGCCGGTAGCCGCTGATGCCTGCGGTATGGGTTGTCCACGACAAAGCATTCTGATTGTTCTGGGCCACCGCATCAAAATCGATGCTGCAAATGATGTTGGAGTAGGAGATGGTGTTGTTGCACGGATCAAAGGCGCCCAGCCGGAAGCAATAATAGTTACTGGCTGTGTTCACGTTGGTTACGGAAGCCGTTATGTTGTTGTAAACCGTTTGTACCACCTGGAAGGTTGTGTTATTGTTGGTGGCAATTTCCAGCCGGTATTGAATGTTGGGTAAGGTTGTAAGCTCCAGGTTGATTTGCGACTGGCTGGCAACTTCCAGTGTATTGATAAAAGGGGTAGGTAAGGTTGCCATAGCGGTTACTTGCTGCGTGGCCGAACTGCAGTTATCATCTGCGTTGGTATCCTTACCTCTTACTGCAATCGTTTTGCTTCCGCTGATGGCATAAATGTTACTCACCGATACATTGCCCTGGGGCACTTGCACTTCCGTACCATCGCCAAAGTCGATGATGTACCCATCGTAATTGGTGTCGGTTACCCG
>CAZOYJ010000042.1:15829-20124 GCA_964583905.1 uncultured Roseivirgaceae bacterium | reverse complement strand
GAAGGCTCCCAATCACCAGGCGATGCGCCAGGGTTCCTTCCAAAATTATTGTCAATGGTAGACTCATAATTACGCCCATTAAAGGATACGGCATCCCCCAGGTAATACGTTGCCTGAGGATCCCATGCCTGCAATACTTCACCTTCCGTAATCACCAGCTTATCTTCAAACTCAGCCTTTTCATAAATGCTTGTCAGTGAATCGTTTCTATAAACATCGCTGATTTCGCCTGACGCTACTGCATCCAGGATGAGTTTGGTAATCTCACCATTACGTGAAAAAAAACCTTTGTTTTGTTTCTCTCTCAAATCAATTTTTCTCCAAACCCGTAATTTGTAATGCTGTTCATAACGGGGAATCGGATCTATGGAGTTAGGATTATATTGAGGTACGTCCTCCTGACCCATTGCCAGTAAAGGGAAGAGAGCAACTATAAAAACTGGAAGTCTTTTCGACACATTCATATCTGATTAGTTAATAGGAATATTGATAATATCCTGACCTGACACCGGTACGGGTTCTGGTGCGCCTTTGAACGTCATACGAACAACGTTTCTCGGCTCAATGCTGATCCGGTCACCCGGCCTCATTTGTGTCCGCCAATCACTGATGTCGACCAGTTCACTGGTTACGGTTTTCTCAGCAACGCGGGCTGTTCCACGGGCGAGAATAATATTCATATTCCGGACCCGGTAATTAGCATCTTTGGGCACTTCGTTTTTAAAATTTTCTTCGGCTTCAGCATTTATGCGCAGGCCCAGTACAGCCCCGGCCTTGATGCCGTTTTTCATATCAATGTCGCGCCCGTTATTGTCTTTCGCGATAATACGCGGACGTGGCACCGGCTTCACATCAAAGGTTTCATTCCCGATAAAGGTACCCGAACTGCTAACGGCCACTGTAACTTTGCGCTCTTTGGGGATAATGATAACATTACCCTTCTTTGAGCCGGCCTGAAATTCTCCCCCGGTAACCTTATAAGAAGGGTTGTATTCCGTTCCAAGACTTGGCACATCAATATTAACGTCATTTCCACAACCCATGTAAAGCCTGGGTAAGGCTCCGGTTGTTACCCGGATCGTAGGCTTGGCTACTATGTATTCTATTGTCTGGTCGTATACTTCATCATTAAGCCTGATTTCAGCCTTAAATGACTGCTTGGCGTTACCTTGGGCATCGAAATTAGCAGCGGTTGCCGTAAACTTTACTTTTCCCATTCTAATACCTGTAACAGGATCTGTTTCAAGCTCCAATTTCTTGCCGTTATAAAACATTTCTGGGTTAAGGGAGGTAGATGAAGCAGAAATAAACATATCCGCCTCGTAGGGCGCACCTGCAGCCACAACCGATGATTTAGGACGAACCATTGGAATAATGTTTTCAAAGCGAACTGTTGCTGCTTCAGCGTCCTCTGCCAACTTACGCAAGGCCACCGATTCGTATTCCATTACTTCTGATTGAATCTGTGTTACGGAAGCCAGTGCAGCAATAACGGGAGTGTTTGCAAAAGTAAATGTGAGGAAATCCTTTCGGATATGATCCTGATCGGTGGCAAAAACAGGGATGTCCTTAGGGGC
The DNA here is from genome assembly GCA_964583905.1 of uncultured Roseivirgaceae bacterium. Taxonomy (GTDB): domain Bacteria; phylum Bacteroidota; class Bacteroidia; order Cytophagales; family Cyclobacteriaceae; genus UBA2336. The sequence goes on along the minus strand of CAZOYJ010000042.1, from coordinate 18,547 downwards.
TCTGGCTAATGTGTTAAATTCTAACCCAGTTATGCCATTTAACTCCTTAACGTAATTGTTAAGTGTTTCTTCAAACTTAACGCCCCAGGGCGATTTTTTATCAATCATCATAGTAGCTACTTTGGAACTATGGTCATTGATTATTCTCTCATCAATTTGGGAGCTACCTGACACGCGCATCATTTCCGCTTTCAACTGTTCAATCCAGTCGTTTGTGGTTTTCGTCACTTCCCTAACTTTCTTAGCCTTTTCAACAGCAGCTTTTATTTTCTCTTTCTCACTCTTACCACCTGACTCGATGATTCGTTCCAACTCACGGACGTTTGCCGCGCTTGTGTCTTCAATGAGCTGACCGAGCGTTTCGTTGATGATGGCAAACTTCTCCAGTACAGCATTACTTACCTGCAGGGCTAGAAGTGCAGTCAGTACAAGGTACATCATACCGATCATCTTTTGCCTGGGGGTTTCCTTTGATCCGGCCATTTTTTTATGGGTTTTATTCGCGTTATACTATTTCTTAAACCTATCTACCATTATTACAATCAGTTACCGCCACCTTTCATAGCAGTGAGCATACTGCCATACACTTTATTCAGTGCAGTGAGGTTATCGGAAAGCTTAGCCAATTCCGTGGTAAATCTGGAAGTATTCTCACCTACTTTGGTTAAGCCCTGCATGGCTCCGGTAAGTCCTTCGTAAAACTTATTCATGTTCTTAACATGGCTGTCGGCATCTTTCAATTCCATTTCGTAAACGGAATTTAATGCTGCCAGATTCTTGGTTACCTTTTGTACCTGTGAGTGGTACTCGCCTGCATCTTTTGAGGCGGTGGCCATGGCACCAACAGCATCAATAGCAGTTTTGTATGAGCTATTCATGTCGGACAACGCTTTAGATGCTGTCTTCACATTCGTTGCATACTCGTTGGTTGCAACAGCAGCATTGGCCAGGTTATTCATTTGCTTGGTGGAATCTGCCAGGTTGGTTAAACCCTTTCCTAAATTATCGAGCAAGTTCTGATCAACCTTGGCGGTTTTTAACATCTCATCAATTTTAAGCAACGGAGAATCGGTGGGGGCGCCACCTGCTTTTCGAACCGTGGCTGCGGTAACCTGGGGCTCGAAATCTTCGGCCAATTCCGGATAAACTTTAGTCCAGTCGGTTTCTTTTGCAGGCGGTTCAAAAGCACTTAAAAAGAAGATGGCTGCTTCCGTAAGCAGACCAACCATAAGCATTTCATCAGCACCATTGTAGTGAAGGATTTTAAACAAGGCTCCAACGATTACAACTGCGGCACCAATACCGTAGACTTTTGGCATTATGGTTTTAAAGAGTAGTTCAGCAAATCCGCCTTTTTTCTTCTTGCTCATTGTAGTATGGGTTTAAGTTTGAATGTGTTCTGTTTGTATTAAAGTTAAATAGAGTTTTCAAATATTAAAATTCACGTCCGGACGAGCGACCCAGGTGGGTCAGGGCACACCGGAATCCTATGTATGCTCTGGCAGAGTCTTTAAACTCATAAGTCCGTGTACCGGTTTCCAGGTAGTACGCAACATCCTTCCACGATCCGCCCCGAACTACTTTCTTGGGAGCCACTTTAGGATCAAATTTGGCGCTTTCCGGGTTAGTCCGGGGGTCAATAAACTGGGGGTTCAAATCCCACACGGTTGGCACGGATGCAGGGTTAAAATCATCCAAGCACCACTCTGAAACATTTCCGGCCATATCGTAGAGACCATAATCATTCGGGAAGAAAGATTGAACCTTTGCGGTGTAGGCAAAGCCATCGTCATAAAAATTTCCCCGGCCCGGTTTGAAGTTTGCCAACAAGCAGCCTTTTGCATTTCGGATGTAGGGGTTACCCCAAGGATACTTGGCCATGTCTCTTCCTCCGCGGGCAGCGTATTCCCATTCAGCTTCTGATGGCAATCGGAAATTAGGCATCGGAAAATCTCCAATGCTTCTGCGGTAATCATTTAAGTAAGCTGTTCTCCAGTTTGAAAAGAATACTGCAGCATCCCAATTTATACCTACCACAGGGTAGTCGTCATAACCGGGGTGCCAGTAATAGTAATCTTGAATAGGATCGCCCATGTGATGCGCAAAGTCCCGTACCCATACGGTGGTGTCGGGGTAGTAATTATCTCGGAAAGTTTGTGGATCGATGGTTTCAAACCCTTCGATGCTTCCATTATCCACCAGGTAAAAGTTTGTAAACTGACGATATTCGTTATTGGTGATCTCCGTATCGTCCATATAGAACGAACCAATCGTTACCTGCTTATTAAAATTGATTTGTGTGGAGGCCGGATCTTCATCAGCCTGCCCCATGTGGAAGGTGCCTGCCGGAATGGGAACCATCCCCAGAGGGATTGTCATCACCCAACCTTGCCTGCCCGGTACGCCCACTAATTCACCTCCGTCTCCTCCACGTCCACCACCTAATAAACCACAGGCCGCGGCAGCCAAACCTGCGACAATTAACAGAACCTTTGATGAAACCGATTTATTCATATCTGAAAGAGAGTTTTATCTCGTTGATTAAAGTTTCGAAAATAGCGTTATCCACCTTATTTTTTAGAAAATCGCTTAACAAATTCTACAAAATTTGAATAAAAACAAAATATTCTATGTCTAATGCCGATACCGGGGGGTTCGGACGATCTTTTTAACGCCACCCGCCAAAACCGGTAACTCATAGGTCAACATAAACTCATG
>CAZOYJ010000042.1:0-15729 GCA_964583905.1 uncultured Roseivirgaceae bacterium | reverse complement strand
GCTGTAATATTCATATGATTTTCGAGCGCATTGCGCAAGGAGGTTCCAAAATCAAACTCGGCTTTCAACAGGTGGTTAAACCCTACACCGGCATAATACTTTTCAGTTCGGTACATGACCCCCACACCCAGGTCAGGCCTGATTTGTGATTCCTTCCCCTTGTTTTGAATGTTGGGATCATTCTCATCGATTGGACGATAAATATCAAAATCGATGGTTTGTGAGTACATGCCCATCTTCACGCCAAAGCTCAGCTTGTTCTCGTTTATCCCCAGGTGGTAGGCATACATGGCTTGTGCCTCCAGGTTGTTTTGAGGACCAAGCCTGTCGTTTAAAACATACATGCCAAATCCACTCTTCAACTTGTGAATGGGTGTGGAGAAGGTAAAAATTTGAGAAGTGGGTGCGCCCCCATCACCAAAAGACGATTGATACCCCTGCCACTGAAGTCTGTACAGCAACGAGGCTTTTGTAACCCCATCGGCACCAGCTGCTGCGGGTGTCAGGTAAAGGTGATTGAACATGTATTGGGTGAATTGTGCATCCTGCTGTGCAAACAGATCAGCGCTTTGGGCTGCAAACAGAAGGCAAAAAATGATATGTAAACCTCTTCTTAGCATTAAAGTCACAACATGCAGACGATAAAGTAAATGCTTTTTTACGACACTTTCAAAATCAGGGGTATTAAAGTGCGATAAAATACACCTATTTCTAAAATGCAATGTATGAATAAGTTATTTGACCCCGTTGGCCTTCTTGATATAGAGTTCAATCGCGCCTGTCATAGACGGGGCATTCGGCAGGGGCGCCTCAATGTCCAGTATCAAGCCCGCATCCCGTACGGCCTTCGCAGTAGTAGGGCCAAACGCTGCAATGCGTGTATTATTTTGAATGAAGTCTGGGAAATTGACAAACAAGGAGTTAATTCCAGATGGGCTAAAGAAGGCAAGGATGTCGTAGTACACTTCTTTTAAATCCGAAAGGTCGCTCGCCACAGTATGGTGGGTTATGGCTTCGGTGTACTCGAATCCCTGTTCGGCAAGAAAATCCGGGATATCGCTTTTCCGGATGTCTGAACACGGGAACAAATATTTCTCATTCTTGTGCTTCTTCAGGATTTCCAATAAATCCTGGGTAGTCTTAAGTCCGGTAAAAATTTTTCGCTTCCGGATAACAATATACTTCTGCAAGTAATTTGAGGTCTGCTCCGAAATGCAAAAGTATTTCATGTCGGGCGGCATCTCTATTTTCAATTCCTGGCAAATCTGAAAGAAGTGATCAACTGCGTTGCGACTGGTGAAGATGATGGCCGAGTGCTGCAATATTTCGACTTTTTGTTTACGGAAATCTTTTGCTGCCACAGGCTCAACCTGAATGAAGGGCCGAAAATCAATTTTCAGGTCAAACTTCTCAGCTAATTTAAAATAAGGTGAGTTCTGATCGGTGGGGGCTTCTTGGGTCACCAGGATGCTCTTTACTTTACGCACCCGTTCATTCACTTTGTCACTCATGTCAACTCGTAATAGATTCACCTATTCGTAAAGTATATTAACTACGATTAGTAAGGGTATTATTTCGGTGGCACAAATGTACGAAAATAAATGAAACGGTGTGAAGGGTGCCCGCTTCAACAACTTCAAATAAACAAGAATCAACCACCCGAACACACACCACTTTACAGCCGGGTAAAAGAAGGAAGGCAAGGTGTGCTGGTTAGTGCCGATCAGAAGATTAACCGTTCCGATTACCGCCATCACCATCATGGTGAGCAGTACAACACGCATAAAGTTGGCGAATTGAAAACCCGAAAGGTCATTCACCCCGAACAAAGAAGAAAAAACAAAGATCAATAGTGCTTTCGTAAAAAAAATTAACAAAATAGTAATGCCCACCTGGGCCCAACGCAATACAAGCCCGGTAAAATCAACACGCGCATACGTTTGGTCTGTCATCAGATTGGACGATGAACCATCATATCCAATCACCACAACATAAGCAGTTAATAGCGCTGCGAACATATGGAATACAATGGCCGCACTATTCGTCATTCGGTTTAACGATTGGGTGTCGTCACTTTCCCGTAACGAAAGCAACCGGAAGAATGAAAAATAATGACTAGCCAACACCGGGTTCAGTCGAACCAGAAATGTAAAAGTTCCCAGCAATACCAACACAATCACCACTACAAAATTCCTGAAATCATCGGTCTTGCCGGCTTTGTGAACAACAACGTCTGCCTGAATAAACGGCACCGGGCTTCCTACCCACGTAGCCAGGGCTGAGGCATGAATACTCTTCTTGCTGTGGATTGCCACCCATACTGCTCTGCCACTGGTCAAACGAGCCAAACTATCGATATGAACAGCAATGGATTGTCTTGAATTAAACAATAGTTGGTTGTTAACAAACACTGTTATCGGGTTGGCGCTCTCGATGCATAAGTAATCACCCCGGTATACATCAACCGGCAAATGGAAATAAAGAACCGGGTGTGCTTTCGATGAACTTTCAAATGGAAGATACGATCCCTCTGAAAACACCAACCACTCTGCCGCTAAGTTCTTTTTAAGCAAAAGTGTGTCGGCAGCGCCATAGGTTGCTGTGCTCAACCCGAATACCAGGTACAAGAAGTGGCGCGTCATGTTCGGGCGAAATTACTGAATCTGCTGCAATGTAAAATAGTTGGTGCGATTTGCCCCTACGGCATTAGCTTTGCGCCAATGGCTGGCCTCTATCTCCATATTCCTTTTTGCAAGCAAGCCTGCTTTTATTGCGACTTTCACTTTTCAACCAATCATGACACAAAAACCGAAATGGTTGAAGCGCTTGCGCGGGAAATTCAACTTCAAAAAGATTTTTTAAACCACGAAGAAATTCAAACCATCTACTTTGGGGGCGGAACACCTTCTTTGCTTACGGAAAAAGAACTTCAACAGTTGATGGAAGTAATCCATAAACATCATACGGTTTCAACCGAAGCAGAAATTACCCTGGAAGCAAATCCGGATGACTTGTCAAAAAAGAATCTGCACGCTTTTAAAAATGTCGGCATCAACCGCTTAAGTATAGGCATCCAATCTTTCCGGGATGATTTGCTGACCTTCCTGAACCGGGCACACCAAGCCACCACAGCCCTTTCAACATTTTATCATGCCCGTGAAACCGGCTTCAACAACATCAGTATCGATTTGATGTATGCTATCCCCGGCCTGGACCATTCGATGTGGCAAAAGGATATTCAACAAACGCTTGAATTATCTCCTGAACACATCAGCTGCTATTCGCTAACGATCGAAGAAAAAACCGCTTTTGGAAAATGGCAACGCACCGGGAAACTAATCCCCGTTGAGGATGATACGGCTGCACACCAACTTGAACTGTTGATGGATATGCTTGAACCAGCCGGGTATGAACATTATGAAGTTTCAAATTTTTCAAAACCCGGGTTCCACTCCCGCCACAACAGCAGCTACTGGAAACAGGAGAAATACCTCGGCATTGGACCCAGCGCACATTCGTACAACCACACCACTCGCCAGTATAACATCAGCAATAACCACCGCTACCTGAAAGCCATTAAAAATGATACGATACCCGCTGAAGTTGAAACCCTGACCCCCGAAAATAAAATCAACGAATACATCCTCACAACATTAAGAACCCATTGGGGCACCGACTTACGGATATTGCTTGAACACCACCACCACGACTTACTCCAAACAAATCATTTGTATCTTCAGGAGTTGATCGGCACAGGGATGGCTACGTTCAATAACCAGGTACTGGTTTTAACCCGTAAAGGGAAATTGCTGGCCGACAAAATTGCTTCGGATTTATTTGTGTAACCATGCGCATAGAATTTACCCATCAGACCAGACGCTATCGTGCAAATCTTCATGAACCCCTCGACATTTCATTGCCGTTACGCCAAGGCAACCAGAACCCATCCTGCTATTGGGCTGACCCGGTGAGATTCGAAACGATTTCCGCTGGCGATTTTATCGGCAGTGTTTTACAGGGAGGTTCGGTGAATTATCAGAAAGTAACCCTAACGCCTCATGGCAATGGCACACACACCGAATGCTACGGCCACATCTCGGCTGATGGCGCCACCCTCCAGCAATGCCTTACGCCATTTCATTTTATAGCTGAACTGATTTCATCTGAACCCACCTGGCAGGCAAACGGTGATGCGGTGATAACGCTGGAATCGATTCAACAAAAAATTAAAACCAACCAAGCAGAAGCAGTCATCATCCGAACGCTTCCCAATCCATCTTCAAAAAAAACCAGGCAGTACTCCGGTACAAATCCTCCATACCTTGAAGCCGATGCTGTTGCCTACCTGGTATCGCGTGGCGTACAACACCTGCTCATTGATTTACCCAGCCTCGATAAGGAAGTGGATGGCGGAAGACTAGCCGCCCATAAAGCTTTCTGGAGCTTCCCCGAAGCCATTCGAAAAAATTGCACCGTTACCGAACTGATTTTTGTGGATGATTCCATTGTCGATGGGGTGTACCTGCTTAACCTTCAGGTTACGAGTCTCGAAATGGACGCAAGCCCAAGCAAACCGGTACTATACAAGCTGGAAGAAGTTTTGTAATTTTCGGAGATGAGCAACCCCTTATGAGATCCAACGAAGAGAAACGCGTATACATGCTATTAAAGGCGGTAATCTTTCATTACCATGGTTTGGATGAAGAAGAGCGAAGGGATCTTGATAAAACAGCCGATGAATTAAACGCACACGAGGCGTACCAATGGGCACAGGATTTCATCGACCAGGATTACCTGACCTCCTTCGAGCGTGCCCGCGATTATTTAAACGACATCATTGCCGATTATCCCAAAGAAAAACGGGTTGAATTGATCAATATGGTGTGGCAGTCCAATAACCTGAAAGGCTACGTTACCGAGATGGAAGTTACCGCTATGCTAAAACTCGCCAAAGACTGGAACGTTCAGGAGGATTTGATCAGCCTGGTGGTGAAGTAATCACTTCAGGTAAAACACACCTTTTAATCTCGCTTCTTCCCACGGACGTTGCTTGCCTCCAGAAACTTTTTCAACATTATTTCGGGTGTTCATAAAGATATCTTCAATGCGTTGTGATATCCTAAGCTGTTTAATCAACTCACCGCTGTATAAACCATTAACTCCATCCCCATCAGAGGCCACCGATCCGGGGTCAGTAGCATACGCAATGATCGTACCGCTGGGTGCGTTTACACGGGCAAGCCCGGCACCGCCACGTTTACCGGCCGGGAATGGATTGTTGCGGCAGGCATCCAGAATAATCATGTTTAATCCTTCGGCATTGGCAAACTCCATGGTATACAGTACACCTGTAAGCGGAATGCATTTCTGCTTGATGTCTAAATGCGATTGAATATCTGCATCAACCGGAACCAGGTAGTTTACACCATCCACTTCCAGTCCGTGGCCAGCATAAAAAAACATCGAAACATCAACATCCTGGATTCTGTCGCCAAAAGCATAGATGGCGTTCTTAATGGTTTCGTAGGTGCCGTCTTCAATAACCTGAACTTCAAATCCAAGCTCCTTCAATGTAGCGCTCATGCTCCGGGCATCATTTACTGTATTGCGGAGTTTGCCGGTGGAAGCATACTCTGCATTTCCAATAACCAGTGCTACCCGCCTGGTAAAAGATGAGTTGGTGTTGGTGGATGGCGCTTGTTTTGCGGCCGGTTCATAATTAAAATACAAATCGCGGGTGATCACATTCGATTGAGTAGATTGGGCTGCAACCCGAACCCGGTTTTTACCCGGTACCAGCGTTACCGTGTTTCGAAAAGTACCATCGGGATTTATATCAGCAGGCTGACCGTTCAGAGTAACCTGACTGATACGCTCCTGGCTTTCAACTTTTCCTTCAACCAAAATGGAGGGGCTTTTCACTACCTCATCCCCATAGTTTCGATTAACCGAAGGATTGATTATTCTGATCTCAGCCGGGCTATTGCGGATTACTTCAAAAAGATAAACCATCCCGGATACAGTGCCCACTGCCAATAATTCTCCATTGTCGGACAAGGCAATGGCACTGGGGCGCTCGTCTACCGAAACGCTTTCGCGCACCTCACCCTTGTTGAGGTCAACAATAAAAATCGTTCGTGAATCACTGCTGAAATAAATCAGGGTAGAGGGGATTGGCCCAAACGTAATCCCATCGGGACGGTACCGCAAGGGCACCCGTTTCTTTTCCTGCCCGGTAGTCCAGTCGTACGCAATGAGCATATTTTTCCGTTCGGGTTGCCGGCCTGGCTGAAGTCCTCCTTTTGGAATAAATACTTCCTGCAAGCCGATTACAAAATGATCCGATCCCTTACTGGTGGTGGCCGCATGAATAACCGACCGCGAGCCCGTATACTCACCACTTTGCAGATTCAGTTGCCGGATGAATTTCTGATTCAGAAACTCCCAGCTGTGGGCTTCGCCTGTGTTGTTGATGGTTGCCAACTGCTGACCAAACCGGTCGAAACCCATGAATAAGGTATTTTTAACATCGCCCATGGCGGGAATGCGTGCTTGCATCATGTTGGCTTTCAAATCGTATACTTCAATCTGGTTCGATTTGCCAACAAGCGTAAGGTACCCCTGATTGGGATCAAGGGTTACCTGGTAAGGAGCTGAGAAGGTTTCAACTTTGGTTTTCTCATAGGTTGAAAGTCCGAAGGACAGGTATTCACCATTCGATTTAACTGCAATAAACTTTTGATCCGTATCCAGAAAATCATGAAAAGCGATCTTGCCTGAAGCAGGTTCTTTTTTGAGCAAGTTTGAACTTTCTGTTTCAAAAATATAAAGTCCGCCTTTGGCGTCACTTACGCCTATGTGTAGTGCATTTTCAGAAAAAGAGATTCGGTCTACTGCCGTGTTCGATCCGGAAGGAATTTTTTTGTACGCTGACAAAAAAACATCCTGTCCGTAAACCGGACTCCATCCCAGCAGTACAATCAAACCGATTGACAAACATTTCATAACTGCATTTTTTATGGTCAAGTCAAAATTAAAAGCTTTCATCAAGATTCCGGCCAGAAAATCTTCAAAACATCCCTACGGTAAACAGAAAAAAAGAGGGTGCTTGCACACCCCCTTCGCACTAATTTTCTCGCTGATAATCGCTACTTGAGTTTTCCGATGATGAAACCCACACCGAGGTTAACCGAAACAATAGTACCCAGGCCGCTTCCTGAAATATTCAGGTTGGCATCTCCAAACAACTTTTCAGTAATGAAATATTTTGTTCCACCGTATACACCAAAGGAAGCGGTTGAATCTGTGAATTTTTCTTCCGTTCCACCAAAGGACACCTTGATACTTGAAAATGCCAATCCAATTGATGCGCCAGCATACGGCAGTAATTTAGCATCGGCCGTAAAGAAATTATAGGTGCCATAAACTCCTAAACTGGTTTGCGAAAACCCCTCCCCCAGCATAATCATGGGAATTGCCCCTATTTCAATGTTGTTGGTTATGTAGTAGCCTCCCTTGGCTGTAATGTTGGCCATGCCACTTCCATCAAACGAAGTGTAGGAGATATTAAAGGAAGCGGTAACGTCTCCCTTCTCAACCTGAGCGTAGGTGTAGCCAGCACTAAAAAGAAAAATAATGATTACAAGTTTTTTCATACGTAAAAAATAATTGGGTTTAATTTCGCGCAAAGGAAACTACTCAGGTTGAATCTTACAAGCACCCCATCATCTTTAACCCTGGTCTAACTGTGCCAATTCGGAGAGACTAGTCTTATCCTCTTTTTCCCAGAATAATACCCAATCCAATAGTAAACTGCAGTATTCCACCTTCCGGATCCACCTCAAATGTACCCCCATCTGTCTCAACCGTTGTTGATAGTATGGAGGTGTAGCTCAGGTTGGTATCAAAGTTTACGCGCTCGGTTATAAAAAATTTAATTCCTGCGTTTCCGCCAAAGCTACTGTTGTAAATATCCTGCCAAGATCCCTCGTAATTGTTTCCTATGTAGGTATCGGTACCACTGAAGGTACCCTGATACGTAAACTGCGCACCGAGGTAGGGCATTACTTTAGCGCTGGCTGTGAGAAAGGAATAATTGGCAAAAAGGTTCAGCCCAAACGTATCGCTCCAGCTCTCGCTTTCAAAATCCGGTCCCGTGGTTTTGCTTAAGCTGAAGCTATAAAAAGGACCCAGCCCAAGCGAAACGTTTTTGGTGAAGTAATACTGGTAAGAGAAATTAATAAGGCCATTAACATTAGGCGATCCGGTGCCAACAAGTGAGGATACCAATGTGTTTATTCCCAGGTTTGAATCTCCTTTTTGAACTTGCGCAAATCCGGAATAACTTGCCAATACAATTAATGCGAAAGCAATCTTTCTCATGGTTAAGGGGTTTGGTTAATAATGTTTTTAACTTTTTAAAAGTAAAAAACAATTCTATATCACCAAGTCCATCGAAATAATTTCGGCAAAAAACCGGGTAAGTAATTTGCGACCTATGCGGTGCCTACAAACTCATCATATCCTTAAACTTGGCGGCCTGCCTGCGGCTTACTTCCACTTTATCGCCACCGCGCAGCTTCACCATTAAGCCGCCATTAAACCAAGGCTCAATGCCTTCTACCCAGCTTAAATTAATGATATGCTTTCGGCTGGCCCTGAAAAAGGCACGCTCATCCAGTTTCTCATCCAAGGCGTTTAACGATTTATGAATCATGGGGCGGTTGGTATCGAAGTACACTTTAATATAGTTACCGTCCGATTCAAACATGCGCACGTTGGCCAGGCTCACAAACCAGCAACGCTCCCCGTCTTTTACAAACACCTGGTCGGATAAGCCCAGCTTCTTTTCACCGGCTGCCTGCGTGGTGCCTGGCTTTAGCCTCTCCTTCTCGGCAATTTTAGTAATGGTCTCCGCCAGTCGTTCAGCCTGAATGGGCTTTAACAGGTAATCCAGCGCGCTGACTTCAAACGCCTTCAGGGCAAATTCATCGTAAGCCGTAGTGAACACCACGAGCGGAACCGCATCCAATTCTTCCAGCAACTGAAACCCGGTTTTGCCGGGCATCTGAATATCCAGAAACAACAAATCGGGATTAAGGTCATTGATCAGTTGTTCGGCCTCATCGGCATTAGCGGCTTCGCCTACTATTTCTATGGAAGGATGTTCTTCCAGCAACGTCATCAATTCTTTTCTGGCGAGGCGTTCATCGTCTATTATCAGGGCTCTCATGGTGTTTTATGTTTGCGGTATTACAATCTCCGTTAAAACAAAATTATTACTTTCATTTACCATTTGAAATGACGCCTCATTGCCGTACAGGAGTTTCAATCGCTTGACGGTATTGGCGATACCCAACCCGGACTTTCCTTTGCGGATACCGTTCAAAATCTGGCCGCTGTTGCGGATCTGGATTTTTAACCGCTCGCCCTCCACTACCGTGCGCAATTGAATTACGCCTCCTTCGGTAAGCTTTGAAATGCCATGCTTTACACCATTCTCCACAAGGGTTTGAATCATTAAAGGCGGCACCCGGAAGTTGCCCGACTCGGGGTGAATATTAAATTCCGTTTTCAGGCGTTCTTCAAACCGTACACTTTCCAGGCTGAGGTAATCTTTTACAATCTTAAGTTCGTCATCAAACTTGGTGAGGCCTTTTTTCTCAAAGGCCAGCGAGTTACGCAAAATGTTTGAAAGCTGGTTAATGGCTTGCTTGGATTTTTTCGGGTTCTCATCCACCAGCGCCCGGATGCTGTTCAGGGCATTGAAAATAAAGTGCGGATTTAGCTGCGATTTCAGGTTCGTTAATTCAATTTCAATCATGGAGGCCTCGTACTTCAGCGATTTGTTATAGCGCTCAATGAAGTGATACGTGAAATAGAAGGTACACCACAGAAAAATGAAAAGCGCATACACGGCCGAAAGGCCCACCACCTGGTCGATGGTGAAGGCCGATTCCAGTACAGCCGTACGGCCGGTAATCAATCCAATGGGAATCCGCAGAAAGTAAATGACTACCGACATCAATCCCGAAGCCAGCAATACCCGTGGCAACAGGCGCGGAATTTTTATGCTCAACCAGTTTTGCTTCTTGATGTACACCCGGAATACATGCGTGACCAGCAAAAACAAGGTAGCCTCCATCACAAAGAAAATGGTTCTCCGCCACCCGAAACCTTGCTGCGAGGCCAGCAGGCTGATCGTGATTTGCAGCATGGCATAGGCCGACCACCCGCTGATTTGCAGTACCCAGTAAAGCCGTTTCTTATTATTTACCAAAAGAACTTATTTGATTCAAAATTACGCTTTCCAGAAACATGTATTAAGTACCTGCCTCTGGTGTTAGAAGAATTTATACCGCAACAAGTAGAAAAATAAAATCGTTGCCGTTATAATCAGCACCCAGGTTATAAAAACCAGCGGCTTCTTCCACGATTGCAGTTTTGGCTCGGCCACCAACGCATTACAAATAAAGGCGCTGCCGGCACAAACGTATAAGGAAAACTCCAGCAGGTCGGAAATATAAAACTGGTAACCTCCAAACACGATAAAGATGGAGCCGAACAAGTATTGACGGGTTTGCGAATTCATTGGAATGGATGCCTTGCAACCGCAAAGAAAGAGAATTAATTCAACTCGGCTTTCAGAAATTTTCCGGTGTAGCCGGCCGGATTCTTTGAAACGGCTTCCGGTGTTCCCAACGCAATAATTCGTCCGCCTTTGTCGCCTCCCTCGGGGCCAAGGTCAACAACGTGATCAGCCGATTTGATTACATCCAGATTGTGTTCAATCACCAGCACCGTGTTGCCCCGGTCTACCAGTTTGTGCAGTACATCCAGCAAATGGGCGATGTCCTGAAAGTGAAGGCCGGTAGTAGGCTCATCCAAAATGTAAAACGTTTTTCCGGTATCGCGTTTCGATAATTCGGTTGCCAGCTTTACACGCTGCGCCTCACCTCCCGATAAGGTAGTAGCATGCTGACCGAGCGAAATGTAACCCAAACCAACATCAAGCAGAGTTTTTATCTTCCGTAAAATTTTCGGTTGATGCTCAAAAAACGGTACAGCTTCCTCCACCGTCATATCAAGCACATCGGAAATAGATTTTCCTTTAAACCGGACTTCCAGGGTTTCGCGGTTATAGCGTTTGCCCTTGCAGGTTTCGCAGTGTACATATACATCGGGCAAAAATTCCATTTCAATTAACCGTAGTCCGGCACCCTCGCAGGTTTCACACCTTCCGCCTTTTACATTGAAGGAAAACCGGCCGGGTTTATACCCGCGGATTTTTGCTTCGGGCAACTGGGTAAACAAATCGCGGATGTCGGTGAATACTCCTGTATACGTTGCCGGGTTCGACCGGGGCGTTCGCCCGATGGGAGATTGGTCGACCTCAATTACTTTGTCCACATATTCAAGTCCGGATACTTTTTTATAGGGTAGTGGCTCCGTTCTTGAATTGAAAAAGTGCTGGTTTAAAATCGGGTACAGCGTGTCGTGGATCAGGGTAGATTTGCCACTGCCGGAAACCCCGGTAATGCAGGTGAACGTACCCAACGGAATGTGCAGGTCTACATTTTTCAGGTTGTTGCCACTGGCCCCGGTAAGGGATAATGTCTTACCCGTGCCGGTTCTGCGTTCCGGATTATAGGGTATGGAAAGTTTTCCGGTTAAGTAGTCGGCCGTGGTGCTTCGGTTTTTCAAAAAGGATTTCGGATCACCTTCGGCCACCACTTGTCCGCCATGCCGGCCTGCCCCCGGACCAATGTCGATGATGTAATCCGACTCCAACATCATTTCCTTATCGTGCTCCACCACAATCACCGAATTGCCGAGGTCGCGTAAATCTTTCAGTGCCTTGATCAGTTTTACATTGTCGCGGGCGTGTAAACCGATGCTGGGTTCATCGAGGATATACAACACGCCAACCAGTTGCGTGCCGATTTGAGTAGCCAATCGGATCCGTTGTGCTTCGCCACCGCTGAGCGTGCGTAGGGGCCGGTTTAAATGCAGGTAATCCAACCCTACATCCAACAAAAAGCCAATGCGCTTCCGGATTTCTTTCAACACTTCGGTGGCGATGATTCTTTGTTTTTCCGACAATCTTTTCTCTAAGCCGACAAACCATTTATTCAAATGCTCAATATCCAGTTCCGCCAGTTCGGCAATGTTCTTATCGGCTATTTTAAAATGGAGCGACTCTTTTTTTAGTCGTGCACCGTTGCATTCGGTGCAGGTTTTTACTACGGTAAAATCATCTGCCCAACGTTTTATCGCTTCCGATCCTTCCTCCCGTTGCTTTTGCAGGAAATTGACAATCCCCTCAAAACGGGTATTCCATTCCGTGCCCGGATATTTCACCGAAGGCACCGCTACCGGAACATCATCACCGTACAGCAACACGTGCAAGGCATCTTTCGGTATGTCCTTGATAGGCGTGCTCAGGGTAAGCTTATACCGTTTCAGGATGGCTTCCACTTTTTTAAATATCCAGATGTCGCGGTATTCGCCCAACGGCAAAATCCCACCCCGGCTAATGCTTAACTTCTTATCCGGGATAACCGATTCTTCGGTAATCTCTTCCACTTGCCCTAACCCATTGCACACCGGGCATGCGCCATACGGTGAGTTAAAGGAAAACGCATTCGGAGCTGGTTCGTCATACGACAAGCCCGTGGTGGGGTCCATCAAAAATTTTGAAAAGTGATGAGTCTTTTGATGCTCATCCAGTACCATCATCACACCTTTTCCTTCCTTGAGCGAACGGTTGATGGACTGGCCGATGCGCGCGCGGTCTTTTGCATCCACAACAATCCGATCAATCACAATTTCAATGTCGTGGATCTTGTAGCGATCCACCTGCATCTTGGCGGTGATGTCTTGAACTTCACCATCCACACGAACTTTGGTGAAGCCTTGCTTGCGGATTTGTTGAAACAGTTCGCGGTAATGACCCTTGCGCCCTTTTACAACCGGTGCCAGCAGGATCAACTTATTTCCTTTAAATTTTTGCAGCATGGTGTCCAGAATCTGGTCTTCCGACTGCCGCACCATCTTTTCGCCACTCAGGTAAGAGTACGCTTCGCCCGCACGGGCATACAACAGGCGCATGAAATCATAAATTTCGGTTATAGTACCCACGGTTGACCGGGGATTGCGCGAAGTGGTTTTTTGCTCGATGCTGATTACCGGGCTCAAGCCGTTGATTTTGTCCACATCGGGTCGCTCCAGGTTTCCGATAAAACTTCGGGCATAAGCCGAAAAGCTTTCCATGTACCTGCGCTGCCCTTCGGCATAAAGGGTATCGAACGCCAATGAGGATTTGCCGCTTCCGCTGATGCCGGTAATCACCACCAGTCTATTGCGCGGAAAAGAAAGGGTAATGTTTTTCAGGTTATGCTCACGCGCCCCGATGATTTCAATGAAGTCGTATCCCGTAGAATCCTGAATTTTTTTTTCCGCTGTAGCCCTGGCCATGAACGTGTAAAGAAGGATACAAAAATGAGTCGGTCAATGTTACCGAACAACAGCAAAAATGGGAGAACGGTTTTTTCGTTCAGAAATTAATTTCGATGCCCAGTAAGGACGAAGAGAATTTTCCCGGCCCTCCCGTAAGGGGAGAATAGGCACCGTTTTTTAAGGTATACCCTTCGGTGGCTTTGGTTTCGGGGTCAACCATCCAATACTCTTTTACACCAAACTGCTCATAAAGGGCTTTTTTCTTAACGCGGTCATGATCTTTGTTTCCGTGCGAAAGGATTTCGATAATCATATCGGGCACACCGTGGAAGTGACCATCGGGTTGAACGGTACGGGGATTTGAATTTAAAATGATGGATAGATCGGGTTGAACTGCGTTACCTGATTCATCCAGGTAAACATCAAACGGTGAAAGGTAAACCATTCCGCTTTTGCTCTTCTTGAATAAAAGCAATAACTGAAAATTAATCTCATTCAATACAAGCTGGTGTCGGGGCAAGGGTGATGGTGACCTATAAAGACTATTTTCAATGAGTTCAACCAGCGTACCCTCGGGCAAGCTTTTGTAAACCTCCATCATGGTTCTTGGCGGACTTTCAATCAGCGACTTCATCATACCAAAGATACAATTTATCCTCCAAATCAGTTCAGGCTACATCGCGTCCGGTAACGGCCTTCAGCAAAGCAAACCAATCCTGACGATTGAGCTTGATGGACAACGATGCTGCACCTTCAGCAATTCGTTCGGGCTGCGTTGAGCCCAGTATGGGAAAGATCCCGGAAGGATGCTTCAGTAACCAGGCGAGCAGCAATTGACTCTGTGTGCAGTTATACTTTGCAGCCAACTCCTCTCTGGATTGTATGCTTCCGGGCGAAGCGGATAGTGAAAAATATTTTCCGCCACCCAAAGGAGACCACGCCATGGGCGATACCCGGTGCTTCATCAGCGTGTCGACTGTACCGTCAAACAAAAGTTGATGCGTAAACAACGAAAGTTCAACCTGGTTAGTCACCAACGGATCATGCACGTAGGCCTGAAGCATTTCAAATTGTGCGGACGAGAAATTCGAAACGCCAAAGTATAATACTTTTCCGGTTTGCTTCAGTAAGCTGAAAGCCTCGGCTACTTCTTCCGGATTCATCAGCGGATCGGGCCGGTGGATCAATAACAAGTCTATATAATCGGTATGCAAATTCCTTAGCGATTGCTCAACCGACTTAACCAGGTGTTCTTTTGTGGTATCGTAATGCTTGATTTTTACCGATGGATTTTTATCCGACAAAAGTTTAATGCCGCATTTGGTAATGAGTTGCAGCCCGGTGCGTGCAAGCGAACTTCTAACCAGCGCTTTGCCAAATAATTCTTCGCATGAATAATTGCCGTAAATATCGGCATGATCAAACGTGGTGATGCCAACCTCGAATGAAGTGTTGATCAGCGAATCGAAGGTGTGCGCATCCAGGTGCTGCCATCGCCACACACCGGTAATCAACCTCGAAAATTCAGGCCCTGATGGATGAAGCTTCCGTATGTCCATGTTTCCGGTTAAATAGTTTCCATTAAATTGTATCAAAAATACACCTATGCACCACGAAATCCTCGACTTTATTAAACAGCGCAACCCGAATCAACCTGAATTTCTACAGGCCGTTGAAGAAGTTGTCCTGTCCATCTTGCCGGCCATTGAAAAAAATAAAGAATTTCAAAAACTGAAAATCCTTGAACGGATCGTAGAACCCGAACGATTGATTTCCTTCCGGGTAACCTGGCTTGACGATAAAGGCGAGGTTCAGGTTAACCGCGGCTACCGGGTGCAGATGAACAGTGCCATCGGCCCGTACAAGGGTGGGCTCCGGTTTCATCCTTCCGTAAATCTGAGTGTCTTAAAATTTCTTGCCTTTGAACAAATCTTTAAAAATGCGCTAACGGGTATTCCCATGGGCGGTGGCAAGGGCGGTTCTGATTTCAATCCGAAAGGAAAATCGGAAGATGAAATCATGAAGTTTTGCCAGGCTTTTATGGGGGAGCTCGCTCGGCATGTCAGCCACCGGTTGGATGTACCGGCCGGAGACATTGGTGTGGGCGGCCGTGAAATCGGGTATATGTATGGTGCATATAAAAAATTCAAAAATGAATTTACAGGCGTACTCAGCGGCAAGGGCCTCACGTGGGGCGGCAGCCTGATGCGGACAGAAGCCACCGGTTATGGGCTGGTTTATTTTGCCGAAAACATGCTGCAAACCCGTGGC
>CAZOYJ010000041.1:0-20900 GCA_964583905.1 uncultured Roseivirgaceae bacterium | reverse complement strand
TGCGACATGGCGCAAAAATAACATAATCAACGCATTGGAATAGTTCAGGATGCTATTATTCCTAAACAGGCTAATTCAATGCTGATCACCATAACAATAATCGGCCAGGTAATCGGCTGCTTCCTCAATGCCCCCGTAAAACGCACGGTTTAACAACCGGCAGCCCTCATCTTTTCGCTTCAGCTCAATCAGTGCAATGCCTTTATAAAATAACAATTGCATGTTGTGTGCATCCAGCATTAGGGCCAGGTCGATATACGATAAGGCCAGGGCATATGCATCCTGCTCAAGGGCCAGCATACCGGCATACATGTAAGCCGGCAAGTAACCTCCGTTTATAGCGATGGCCTCATCAAAATGCGCAAGGGCGCTGTCGGGTTCATTCAATCCATAGTAAGCAAGGCCTAAGTAAAGTTCAAGCTGTTCATCGGTGCCCCACAGCTTAATTTTCTTCAGCTCGTCCAACGCCTCACGGTTTTGGTTTAACTCAACCAGTAGCGAGGCCCGCCATTTCAACAGGTCAACGTTAAAGGCATCCCACTCCAACACTTCATTTAAATCTTCGAGCTGTAGTTCTGGTTCGTTCAATTCGCGATAAAGAAAAGCGCGCAGCAGCCGGGCACGGATAGATTCGGGGTTTTCCGGAATAAAAATGTTCAGGTCGGCAACGGCCGCTTCATACGCGCCCAGGTAGAAATAGCACAACGCCCGTTTGTACAAAATCTGCCGGTCATCGGCATTTTTTAGTTTGGTGGTTTTAACAACTTTATTGTATCGCTTAAGTGCACCGGTATAATCCTGCCGGTTAAGCAGCGTATCGCCCAGCGCTTCGGTTACGGCAAGTTTCGAGGGTTTGGATTGTGCCTGGGCATAACCCGTCAGGAAAATGACGATCAAACCAATCCACCACCGCATCAGGCCATTACTTTATTGCGCTTGCGCTCGTGTTCTTTCAGGTAAATTTTGCGTAACCGGATCGACCGGGGTGTTACTTCCACATACTCGTCCGACTGAATGTATTCCAGTGCTTCTTCGAGTGTGAATTTAACGGGAGGCGCGATGCGCATTTTTTCATCTGATCCGGAGGCCCGGATGTTTGTTAATTTTTTGGTCTTTGTGATGTTCACGACCAAGTCGCCCCCACGGCTGTGTTCACCAATCACCTGGCCTTCATAAACCGGTTCACCCGGTTCGATGAAGAACCTGCCTCTGTCCTGAAGATTGTGCAAGCTGTATGGTATAGCTTCGCCTTCTTCCATGACAATGAGTGATCCATTAATCCTGCCCGGTACTTCTCCCCGGTAAGGTTGGTATTCTTTGAAGCGATGCGTAACAACTGCTTCTCCGGCCGTAACGTTGAGTAGGTAATTTCTTAAACCGATAATTCCACGCGAAGGAATTATAAATTTTAAAATCATCCGGTCGCCCTTAGGCTCCATGTTGGTCATTTCGCCTTTACGGACGGATACTGTTTCAATTGCTTTTCCGGCATCGGTTTCGGGCAAATCGATCGTGAGTTCTTCCACCGGCTCACATTTTACACCATCAATTTCTCTGAAAATTACCTGCGGCTGGCCAATTTGCAATTCGTAGCCTTCGCGTCTCATGGTTTCAATCAACACCGAAAGATGCAATACACCGCGTCCGAAAACCATGAAGCTATCTGCCGAACCGGTTTCGCCTAAACGCAGCGCAAGGTTTTTCTCCAGTTCCTTATCCAGGCGTTCTTTTATGTGTCGTGAGGTAACGTATTTTCCTTCCTTACCATAAAAAGGTGAGTTATTGATGGTAAAGAGCATACTCATGGTAGGCTCATCGATAGCAATGGATTTCAATGCCTCCGGTTTTTCCGGATCGGTTACCGTATCGCCAATTTCAAAACCTTCCAATCCTACAATCGCGCAGATTTCACCCGATGTAACGATGTCAACTTTCTGTTTTTCGAAGCCTTCAAATACATACAGGTCTTTAATTCGCGACTTAACAATCGTTTTACCATCGCGCTTCACCATCACAATGGGCTGGCCAGCCTTTAATTCGCCCCGATGCATCCGGCCAATGGCTACCCTTCCGATGTACGATGAATATTCCAACGAGGTAATGAGCATCTGGGGTGTACCTTGCCCTACCTTGGGAGCCGGTATGTACTGAATAATGCCTTCCAGTAGCGGAGTGATATCCGTTGAAGGTTGCTTCCAGTCGGTGTTCATCCACCCCTGCTTGGCTGAACCATAAAAGGTGGGGAAATCCAATTGATCTTCAGTGGCATCGAGGGTAAACATCAGGTCGAACACTTGTTCATGCACTTCATCGGGCGTGCAATTCTTTTTATCCACTTTATTGATAACAACAATTGGCTTCAATCCCATTTGAATGGCTTTCTGCAATACGAAGCGGGTTTGTGGCATGGGGCCTTCAAAGGCATCTACCAACAGCAGGCAGCCATCGGCCATGTTGAGTACACGTTCCACTTCACCGCCAAAATCGCTGTGGCCTGGCGTATCGATAATATTGATTTTGTAATCCTTGTACCGAACCGAAACGTTTTTGGCAAGGATGGTGATTCCCCGCTCGCGTTCCAGTTCGTTGCTATCCATGATGAGTTCACCGGGGTTTTCGTGGTCTTTAAACAGGTGACCTGCGTGCAGCATTTTATCTACTAAGGTTGTTTTGCCGTGGTCAACGTGGGCAATAATGGCAATATTTCTGATTTTGTTAACGTCCATAAATTCTCTAAATCCGCTCTTTTTAAGTGTTATAGGCCTGTTCAGCCCTGATTAAGGGCGCAAAGATAACCAATTGGCCGGAGGTTTACTGTGGCGGGTTTAAAGATTAATCGACCTGATTGGCTACACGCATAAATTCGTGCAACGCCTCCATAATCAGATCCGGATCGGTGTGGTAGTGAACTGCGGGGTTTCGCTGGTTAAATAAAACTATCATGCTGAAATATTTTTCTTCACTCAGGTTGTATGCCTCCATGATAATCTTTTTTACATCCGGATCGGCCATTACCTGGCGGTAGGTTTGTGTGCGGTTATTTTCGCGCACATACCGGTCGAGTTTGCGCTTGTCGCGCTCGCCACGCCAGAAATAATCGAAAGGTGAAAGTATTCCGCTTAACGCATCCATGGTTTTAGGCGTTTCACGCGTCCGGTCTTCAATCTTGTTTGGATACAGTCGGGATGCTTTTATCGTAATCCCGGAAAGCATCTGCACATTTTCCTTGAGCATGATCAGGATGGCATCTTCTTCAAAAAGCAACGGCAGGATCAATGACTTATATCCCAGTGCCGTAAACAACAACGTATCGGTGGGCCTGGCTTGGATTACAAAAGCCCCTGAGGCATTGGTACTTACCCCGCGGGTGGTATTCTTAATAACGATGTGCGCATCCGGCAGACCCTCCATAGAAACCGAATCAACCACAATGCCCCGGTACTGACGTTGCGCAAAACCTTCCGTAAAAAGGCTTACCAGCAGTAAAATGAAAATAAACCTGACCAAATTGATTTTTTAAAATGTAGATGGATTAAGCTGACGGATAAGTTGTGTGGGTGGATGGATTACGTTCGAAACCTCAAAAATGTTCCCATTGGGAGATCATTATAATTCCGGGATTTCAGAAAAAATTCACCCGCTTCCGGATGATCGTTTTGAAAATACGTTTTTGCTACGTTTAATCCCACCAGGGACGAGAGTCCTGCGGCATACATGCTGAGGATGAAGAAAGAATTTTTCTTTTCCAGCAATACGCTGCTCATCCGTACCAACTCATTTAATTGCTCCTGCAGGGTCCATTTCTCCCCGTCCGGCCCGCGACCGTAAGGTGGCGGATCCATAATAATGCCGTTGTATGTGTTGCCGCGTTTTACTTCACGTTTCACAAATTTAAAAGCATCTTCATACACCCACCGGATGTCGGTTAAGGTATTGAGCTGCATGTTTTGATTGGCCCAGTTCAACCCCGGGCGCGAAGCATCTACATGCGTAACCTCCGCACCGGCACTGCGCGCCACAACCGAAGCCGCACCGGTGTAGGCAAACAAATTCAACACGCGCGGATTTTTTATTTTCCAACTGCTAACCGTGTCGTAAATAAAATTCCAGTTTTCACCTTGCTCCGGAAATACACCCACATGACCAAAACTGGTGAGCGCCAACCGCAGGGTAAGGTTTAAAGATTGATAGGCGTACTGGATGTGCCAGCTCTCGGGCATACCCTTTCCGCGTATCCAGCCCCCCTTCACTTCATCGCTAAACCGAAATTTATCTTTTTGTTCGCGGTCAAAGCGTGCATGCGCCAGGCTGCTCCATTCTTTTTCAAGTAACACTTTACTCCAGATAGCCTGGGGTTCAGGGCGGATCAATGTGTATTTTCCAAAACGTTCAAGCTTTTGGCCCTCACCCGAGTCGATGAGTTCGTAATCTTTCCAGGATGCGGGGTGTAGTAATTTCAGATTCAAAATTTATGGCATTCAACCGGAGCCCGGTGAGCAAAAATAACAAAGTTGACGAGCTTTTGAGATTCGGTTAAATGCAGGTTTACATTCCCATCATCACAAACGCTCCCCAAAAGTAGGGTTCCTTGTACCGCGTCATAAGCTGAAGCTGCGCCTGCTTGAAGGCCCGTTGCTTATTGCCCAGCTTCAACCAGTTGGTATAAAAGTTTGTCATTAATAATTGAGTAGCCGCATCATCCACTTTCCATAAACTCATGATCAGCGCATCGGCACCGGCTACCTGGAATGCACGTTGCAAACCATACACACCCTCGCCCGATTTTACATCGCCCAACCCGGTTTCGCACGCACTTAATATGACCAACTCCGTTCCCTCCAGATTCAGGTTCATGGCTTCATAAGCGGTAAGCACACCATTATCGTTGCTGGTTGCATCGGCACCGGCTGAACCGCTTATTGCCTTTCCGGCACCGGCCAGAATTAACCCCGAACGCAACAACGGGTTGTTGGATGCATTCTCGGCATTAATGCCAAATACCGATCCGCCAGCGCTTTCCGCATCCTGAAGAAAATAGCCATGCGTGGCAATGTGCACCAACGTAGGGCTTTTTATAGCTTTCACGTTTTGTTCGGTAGCCTGATTGGTCATGAATTGTGATACCTGGTAACCCGAAGCCTTCAACAGTTTAGCCACACCATCAATTTCGACTTTTGTTCCGGGTAAGGCCGAAACTTCGGCAGTGGCGTAATCGGGAAAGCCCAGCAGGAAGGCCGACTTCTTTGCCACAACCGGCCGCTTTGCTTTTAAGCCTGTCAAATCCTTTGCATTACCGATGATTACGAGGTCGTACCGGTTGAGCACGTAATCACCATCCGGTTTTTTTAAGGTGTTCAGGTTAAGCTGACTGAATACACCATCGGGCGACAAGTAGATCATCTTCTTGCCGGTAAGCTCCCGCTCTATGCGCGCCCAATACTGATCGTATGAATAGTCGTCCTGAATTTTTTCGCGGATAGCGTTCTGGTAATACCGGGCGTACCGGGTTTCCAATTGTGTTCCGTTATCCAACAACACCAGCCGGGGCATTTCAACGCCTTTTTTCAACACCAGCGCCACATAACGCGCATCGGTTGTAAAATCCTGATCGAATACGCGCACGCGCACAATATCCACCAATGCTTCGGTGTCGGTGAGCAAACTTAAAATTTGCTTGTAACTGATTTTCTGGGTGGAGTATCCGGCCGAGAAATCCGTAGAACGCTCGGAGAGTGAACGCTCCATGGCATTGGCTTCACGCTCCAGTTCGGCCAGGTCAATTTTCTGTGCCTTTAATTCTTCTTTCGAGAAAGCATAAAGCCGTGCCAGTTGTTCTTTCTGATCCAGCCATCGCAGGTAATCCTGCTTCAGTTTCTGATCGTTGCTTTTTAGAATTGCTTCTTTCACCTTGTTGGTTGAGTTTAATAACAAGGCTTTGGTGGCCATCTGGTAATCGAAGAAATCCTGCGCTACATAGTTTAGTTCTACATTGGCATCGATGGCAAAATTGAAGAAGCGTTGAAAACGCGGAGCGGTTATATCCCAGAAATTGGTTTTTTCGGCTTCGCTCATGGGTGGAAAATACCGGTTAATGAAATCGATGGTTTTATCCATCGCCTCCCGATACATCATATAGGCTTTATCCATACGACCGGTTTTCCAATACAGGATGGCCATGTCTTCCTGCGAACGGACATAATCGGGATGATTGGTGCCCAATGTGCTTTCGCGGATACTCAATGCTTTTTCAAGCTGTGGTTCGGCTGACGTGTACTTGCCTTCCATCCGGTAAAAGTTGCCCAGGTCGGCCGTAACTTTGGCAAAGGACGGGTGCTGTTCGCCAAATTTCTTTTTGTATGTTTCTGCTGATTTCTTAAGATACTCTTCAACCTTTTCGGGTTTACCTGTCTGTATATACAAGATGCCGATTTGGTTTAACAGGTTGGCGTACTCCGGGTTGTTTTTCTGTCCGACACCCAACCGGTTTTCGTATACGTATTTTATTTCGAGATACGTTTTTTCGGCCTCGGCATATCTGCCCGATACCTGGTAGATATAGGCCAGGTTAGACAGGAACTGCCGGTTCTCAAATGATTTTTTTCCTTTCAGTGCTTTCTTCAAGGCTGCCTCAGCCACCAGGCCGGCTTGTTGCATCAATTCAATGGCCTCATCATAGCGGCCAACCGACTGGAGGAGCATAGCCTTGTTGTTCAACACCACCGCATATTGCATGCTTTGCTGGCCGTATAATTTAATACACCTGGTCAAGGAATGATCGTACGTTTTTTCCGCTTCATTGTATCGACCGAGTTGCTGATAAAGTTTTGCTTTGCTGTTGAGGTTAGCCGCATACGAAGTGCTGTTGCTGCCCAAGGTTTTCTCTGAAGTGGTTAATGCCCATTCAATAAACTCTTCCGCCTGCTGATATTTAGATTGTCCTAAATACATCAGCGCCATGGTAGAAACACAGCGCACATAAATTACCTCGCCTGTAAGGCCATTGTTTTCCATGTAGGTTTTGGCAGTGGCGAACGCATCCTCCGCCAACTTGAACCATCTCAGTTTATAAATGCCAATAGCATACTCCAGCGTA
This sequence comes from uncultured Roseivirgaceae bacterium, assembly GCA_964583905.1. Taxonomy (GTDB): domain Bacteria; phylum Bacteroidota; class Bacteroidia; order Cytophagales; family Cyclobacteriaceae; genus UBA2336. Next base: position 13,807 of record CAZOYJ010000041.1, on the reverse strand, counting down.
TCGCGGGCAACATCTACCTTGGATCGTTCGCGCTTGTTCTTCAAGGAATAAAGTCCGCGGGCCAGCCCTTCACCTTTTTGCTCCATATCAATGAACCCGGCATTTTCATTTACCGTAATGGTGAATTGGAAATCCACCGAATCGAGTTTTGCTTTTTGTTCGGCACCGGCATCGCCCAGCGCTTTGGTAAGCCAATCTTGCGAAAAGGCTGAAACAACAAAACCGGTGAGTATAAAAATTATTACGGCACGCATGGCTTGCGGGAATTGTGGGTTAACTATCTTTTCCACTTAAAATTACTGGGTTTGATAATCTTTTCCACTTTCCCTTCATGAAATTAACCCACCCACTGGCAACGGCTATCGTTCAGGCACTTAAAGAAGTGCTGATTCACAATCGGTATGCCGATAAATCGCTTGAGCGAATCTTCAAAACAAATTCCGGATTAACCCTGGAGGAACGTGGATTTATTGCCGAAACGAGCTACGACATCATTCGGTTTTACCGGATGCTGGAAAAAATCAGCGCCAGCAAGAGCTTGTGGAAGCTGCTTGGCGCCTGGGCTATCGTACACAAATACGAATTGAATAACTGGAAAGAATTTGCTTCGCTATCGAAAGAAGTGATTCTGAAAAATTATTCGGGCATCCAATCCGAACGAAAAATCCGCGAATCCCTACCCGATTGGCTCGATGAACTGGGCGAACGCGAACTGGGCGCGCGGTGGGATGCTGAACTCAGGGCGCTTAATACGGCACCGCAAAATTGCCTCCGCGTAAATACTCTAAAAACTTCTCCCGCTGAATTACGCGAGTTGTTGGCAGAAGAAGATTACGCCACCCAAACACTCAGCTCTTTTCCTGAAGCGTTGCTGCTAACCGGCAACAAAAATATTTTTCAGTCGGCTGCTTTTCAGAATGGATTATTGGAAGTGCAGGATGCCGGCTCGCAATGCATCGTTCCATTTTTACAGGTTAAGCCAGGGATGCGGGTAATTGATGCCTGTGCAGGTGCCGGAGGAAAAACCTTGCACCTGGCGGCTCAAATGAAAAACAAAGGCCGGCTCATTGCGATGGATGTAGCCGGCTGGAAACTGGAGGAATTAAAAACCCGGGCCAGAAGAGCGGGTGTGCATAACTTTGAAACCAAAGTAATCGAGACCAGCAAAACCATTAAGCGACATTATGCAACGGCCGATCGGGTGTTGTTGGATGTACCGTGTTCGGGGCTGGGCGTACTGAAAAGAAACCCGGATGCCAAATGGAAACTTAAACCCGAATACATTTCACGGATCGTTCAAACCCAACAACAAATTCTGGAACAATACACACCCCTGGTTAAAGTTGGTGGCAACATCGTATACGCAACGTGCAGCATTCTGCCTTCCGAAAATGAGAATCAGGTAATTCAATTTTTGGAAAAGCACGCTTCGGCTTTTGAACTTGAAGCAGAAAAACACATCATGCCATCTGAAGGATTCGATGGATTTTATATGGCCCGCCTGAAGCGTTTATCGTAACTTGATTATCTTGCGCGCTTGAATTAGTCAGACCATTAATAAAGCCTGCTTTGATTATTCTTCGTAAACTATACACACTCTGGGTCATTCTGGTTTTCAGTGTATTCATGATCATCCTGCTGCCCGGAATTTTACTTCCGTTTTTATTGGGCGGTTGGTTTACCCGCATCGGGTATTTGTTTCTTAGGATTTGGTCGTGGATTTTCAGCATGCTCACTTTCATACGCTATAAATTTTACGGGCGCGAACATTTTAAAAAGGGGAAACCCTACATTTATGTGAGTAATCACACCTCCTTTCTTGATATTCCAGGTTTGTGCATGATCATTCCGGGGGAATTCCGGCCCATCGCAAAAAAAGAACTTCTAAAAATTCCGGTCTTCGGGCTTATCGTGAAAGCGGCAACCGTTGTAGTTGACCGCAGCAGCCATGAGAGTCGCAAGAAAAGCGTGGAGAATACCAAGAAGATTGTAACTCAAGGTATCTCCATGCTCATTTTTGCAGAAGGCACACAAAACCGCTCAAAAGAAATTCTTCAGCCGTTCAAAGATGGCGCGTTCCGCATTGCCATTGATACGCAAACACCCATCCTTCCCATGGTTGTACTTGGTGCGGGCAAACTCATGCCTCCGGGCACGTTTGATCTTTCAGCCGGCAGAATAAAAATTATTGTGGGCGAGGAAATTCCTGTTCAGGGACTTACTATGGAGGATGCTCCAATGTTAAAACAGAAAACAGTTGAAGTGATGAAGGGGTTGATTATGGAAAACCGCTCATCGAAAACCAACTGAAACTACCCTGGTAATTTGTAAATTGCCGGATGCGGTCCCTCTTTTGTTCTTTCGGTTTCGTGTTGCTTGTAGCAGCCTTCAGCCCGCTATCTGCGCAACAATTACCGGACGGTTTTGTGCAACAACTGCTGGCAGAAAATCTTGATCCTACCGACATGGTAATGGCCCCGGACGGAAGGATATTCATCTCCATAAAAAGCGGGAGTATTGTCGTTGTTGAAAATGGCGCATTGCTTTCCCATCCTTTTCTGACACTGGAGGTGGACAATTATAACGAACGTGGGCTCGGCCATATCGTATTGGACCCGGATTTTGAAACGAACAGCTATTACTACGCTTACTACACGGTGCCCGGTACAAACCGCAACCGGGTAAGCCGGTTTACAGCCAACGGAAATTATACGTTGGCGGGAAGTGAATATGTGCTGCTGGATTTGGATGTTATGAACGGGACCATTCATAATGGAGGAGCCATGGTGTTTGATTCCTATGGAAAATTATATATCGCTGTCGGAGATGGCGCTAATGCCGGAGCCGCGCAATCACTCACTAATCTGCACGGAAAAATCCTCCGCATCAACCCGGATGGAAGCATCCCTGACGACAACCCGTTTTACAACACTGCCTCCGGAAAAAACCGGGCCATCTACGCGCTCGGTTTCCGCAACCCATTCTCTATGGACATACAACCCAACACCAACAGGATTTTTGCCTGCGATGTTGGTGAGGGCACGTGGGAAGAAATAAACGATGTGCTGCCGGGAAAAAATTACGGCTGGCCCCTCATTGAAGGTAAGCGCACTAATCAAACACCACCGGACAACTACGAAGATCCCATTCATGCTTATCCCCATAGCCAAGGTTGTGCAATTGTAGGCGCCTCATTTTATAATCCTGCATTAGTGGCCTTTCCTGCAGCCTACGAAGACCAGTTTTTTTTTGCCGACTACTGTCAGGGCTACATCAAGCGATTAAATCCTTCCACCTTACAGGTTACGACCTTTACAACCGGGATTAACCGGCCATTGGCGATTATGACTGCACCGGACGGTACGATGTATTATATCGCCCGTGCAGGAGCAGGCGGTGGGTCAGAGCAGGACAACACAAGCACAAACAACGGAACACTTTGGAAAGTGATGTACACCGGTTCGGGTGCGCCTTTTGTTTCAAGTGAACCGAAAGATGTTTTGGTCCCGCTTGGCGAGGATGCAATCTTTTCTGTAAGCGCATCGGGCACTCAACCCCTCACCTATCAATGGCAAATGGACGACACGGATATTCCGGGTGCCGGCAGTGCAACGTATGTGTTTACCAATGCACAATTGGCGGATGATGGAAAAGCATTCCGGTGTGTGATCAGCAATTCTTTCGGAAGTGTTACCAGTAATACAGCCACCCTTTCGGTAACCACCAACACCCGGCCGGTGCCGGTTATCCTTTCTCCAGCTACAGCTGCCACTTACAAAGCCGGTGAAACTTTAACGTTGGAAGGATTGGCAACCGATGCAGAGGATGGCGAGCTTTCGGCTGCAAATCTTCAATGGAAAATCGACTTTCATCATGACAGCCACCACCATCCAGCCCTGGGTATAACGGCTGGTGTGGAAACGCTGGAGTATGTGATTCCTCAAATCGGAGAAACTTCACACAACGTGTGGTATAGGGTTTACCTGACGGCCACCGACAACGAAGGACTGAGCAAGACCGTTTACACAGATGTTCATCCTGAAAAATCAACCATCACCCTGCAGACAGAGCCACCCGGCCTGACCCTTCGCCTTGACGGGCAGCCTATCACCACACCGCAAACCATTACCAGTGTAATCGGCATCATCCGCACAATTGGGGCGCCCCTTGTTCATGAATCGGGCGGAACCAATTATCTCTTCACAAATTGGATAGCCCTGGAAGCAGAGCGGGAATTCAACTTCATCACAGAAGAAATTCCTCAAACTTTCACGGCCGCCTTCTCCGTGTTGCCAACAGGAAACGGTGATGGACTAAAAGGATATTACTATTCCATGCAGTCACGTACCTTCCTCGGCACTCCAGCCATGGTGCGCACCGATCCGGTGATTGATTTTGATTGGGGTGGAGGATCTCCGGGGCCCGGAATTTCTGTTGACAACTTTACCGTACGCTGGTGGGGAGAGGTGATGGCGCAATTCACAACCACCTACACCTTCCGTGTTATCTCCGATGACGGTATACGGTTGTGGGTGAATAACGAGTTGATCATTGATAAGTGGATTCCACAAGCGGCCACTGAATGGAGCGGCACCATCGGCCTGATTGCCGGTGAACGCTACCCGATCAAGCTTGAATATTTTGAAGATGGCGGTGCAGCAGTGGTTAAGCTTCTGTGGCAAACTTCACAATTACCAAAACAAATAATCCCTACATCGCAATTGTTTACCGACCTGGTTACTTCAGTGGAAGAAGAGAGTCATCCACATTTGAGCATATACCCTACGATTGTTGATCACAGCATTACAATCGAACGGGAGAACAATTCATCCGGCTTGTTCTGGGTTATGTACAACCTCGTGGGGCAAATCGTTTTACAGGGAATGTCGGACCAGACACTACAGCAGATTGACCTCAGTCATCTTCCGGTCGGGATGTATTTTATCATCACTTCAGGCAGTGCAAACTCCACAACCCGGCTACTCAAACGCTGACGGACTCAGAGTGGGATGTACACAATTTTCTTGGTACTGAAAAAATCTTCATTGAAAAAATCGGAGAGATTGTACACCGCATGGGGTCTGCCAAGGTCCTTAAGCTCCTCCTCCAAATCTCCGCCTTTTAAATACAATATACCGTTGTGCAGGTCATGCATAGACTTCCGCTTTGCCAGGCGGTGCACCCACCCATAAAATTCCTTGAGGCGTGTAACGGCACGACTAACAATAAAATCATATTCACCCGTAAGTTGTTCGGCCCGGATCTGTTCGCCTGTTACATTTTTTAAATCAAGCTCCTTCGCTACCGCATTTACTACAGTTATTTTCTTGCCGATGGAATCGACCAGGTGAAACTTTGCTTGCGGAAATAGAATAGCCAAAGGTATGCCGGGAAAGCCTCCGCCTGTTCCTACGTCAAGCACTTCGGCTCCGGGTTTAAACGACATCACTTTGGCAATACCTAATGAATGCAGTACGTGATTGGTGTACAGGTTATCGATATCCTTTCGCGAAATGACATTAATTTTTTCATTCCATTCGCGGTATAGCCGCTCCAGGCTTTTAAGCTGTTCTTGTTGCGCTGAAGTCAAATCAGGAAAATACCGGAATATGGCAGCTGCGTTCTCCAATCAGAGCCAGGTTATCATTGGCGTTTCGAATTCAAATGCATCTTCCTTGCTGTTGCGCAGGCTGATGTTAAATTGGTGCGCAGTTGAAGCGGTGGGTCTTGCTTTGGTGTAAATATGACTTTGAAACAAATACCGAAGTTCCGTTAGATCTGTTACGCTTACGTGGGCTTCGGTGTAATCCCGGTAATACTTTACCCAAAATACATCAACGACCGAGCTTCCGGCCGGGTGGTCATCATCAAAGTCATAAACGGTAGTAATGTCAAACAAAACAGGCGGAAATTTGGGGCCTTTTTCTCCTTGCAGGCAACTCCAGGCCACAGCCTGCATCGTCAGCCCCGGGTTCAGGCTGGCTACATAGCCGGTAATTTGTGGACTTAGGAAAAGGACAAGGCTATCGGACAATTCAATTTGCGTGCGGGCAACAGTAAGATCGATTGAACTATAGGCATAATAGGGCTTGTCCGGGCAGCACGAGAAATAAACTGTAATCAGCCACCATAAACAAACCAGGGCGAGGAGCTTGCGAAACATAACAATTAAATGTGATCCCGCTTATTTTTTACCATATCAAACATCAGTTCGCGTGCGCGATGCAACTGGGCTTTTACGGTACCTAAGGGCGCTTCCAGTTCCTGTGCAATTTCTTCGTATGAAAGCTCATTGAAATACCGGAGGCGAACCAGTTTCTGATATTTGGGCGGAAGCTTATCTACAAAAATCTGCACCAGTTCTTCCTTTTGTGCTTTAATGGTTTCCTCCTGCGGGTTCAGGTTTTCATCTTCCACATCAATGGAAACCGCTTCACCGTTGTCATCGGTAAAGGTATTGCTGATGCTTAAGGTGTTGAGTTTCTTTTTCCGAATATAATCAATGGTGTTGTTGGTGGCAATGCGGAATAACCAGGTGGAAAATGTAAAGTCCTTTTTAAAGCGATGAAGACTCTTAAATGCTTTGGCAAAGGATTCGATAGTCAGGTCTTCGGCATCGTCAACATTGCGCACCATCTTCAAAATCATGTGGTACACGGGGCGCTTGTACCGTTGCATTAATTTAGCAAAGGCCTGCTCATCGTTGTTATTAACAGCTTCATCAATTAACCGGAAATCTTCAAGCGCTTTGGATGAAAAACGGCCTTCTAAATCTTCCATTGTACTTTTTTGGTTACTAACGCTACCGTACCCGTTGAAATATAGTAAATCACAAAAAGAAAATCTAAAAACGGCACAGTCCAGATTTCAAATTTGTTTCCAAACCTTTTGGCGGCCAGATAAATGGCCAAAACCAGCAACAGCCACCTCACAACCAAAGCCGGAACCACCCAAAATAGTTCGGTAAACGTTACTCCTAACGCCAAACCCAACACCCAGGTTGCCAGGTACGATACACCAAACAACCCCAGCACAATCCGGTGAACAAGCCGATAGCGCTTTCCGGCCGAAAGGTGCCTTACTTTTTGGAGGTAAAATTCTTTCCAGGTGGCCTTCGGTTTTGAGTACACCACCGAACGGGGCCCGGCCATAACTTTTGTATTGCCGCTGCGGGAATGTCGGTTTACAAACAAATCATCATCGCCACCCATTACCGGCAACAAGTCACTAAATCCCCTTACGGCAAGAAAGAAAGATTTACGGTACGCCAGGTTACGGCCTACACCCATGTACGGCATCCCCAACAGGGCCAATGAAATGTATTGCACTGCCGTGAGAAGCGTTTCAAACCGGATAAACAAATTCAGCACTCCACGCGCTTTTGTATAAGGCGAATACCCGATAACAAACTGCGTGTGCTCATCGAAGTTGTCGCTCATAGACCGGATCCACAGTTCATCAGCCGGGCGGCAGTCGGCATCGGTAAGTAAAATTATATCGTGTTGAGCCGCTTTAATGCCGAGGGTTAATCCATACTTTTTACCATTGGCATGCTCGGGCAGGTGATTAACCTGAACCATTCTCAGGCGCTTGTCTTTTTGGGTCTCCTCCAACAACAAGTCGTAGGTACCATCGTTGGAGCGATCGTTTACAACAATCACTTCAAACTGCGGATGGTGTTGATTCAATAATAAAGGAATCAATTCCCGAAGATTGTCCTCCTCATCGTGGGCACACACGATTACCGATACGGGTTTTGTATCCCGATGCCCCACAACCGGGTTTCGCTTTGCCAGCACAACGCTAAAAACCAGGAAATAAAGGAGCTGAATGGCAACAGCAATAAGAAAAAGAATAAACAAAACGTGCAAGGTACCGGGGTATTAAAATCCGGCCCGCAAATTAGTGCGGCTGAAGGCAATTCAAAATGAAACCCTGAATTATCGGGGGAGGAATTGTGACTGGGGAACGGTATTTTTGCCGCACCTTACCGGTACTCTATGAAATTTACCGTAACCGCTACCGATTCACAGTCTGCCGCACGAGCCGGATTACTTCAAACCGATCATGGCGAAATTCATACCCCTATTTTCATGCCCGTGGGTACAGCCGGTTCGGTTAAAGCGGTACATCAACGCGAACTGGAGCACGACATCGGGGCAGAAATCATTCTGGGCAACACCTACCATTTATACCTGAGGCCCGGCATAGACATCCTCGAATCGGCCGGGGGCCTTCACAAATTCAATGGCTGGAACCACCCGATCCTTACCGACAGTGGCGGCTATCAGGTATACTCGTTGGCCGAAAACCGGAAGATCAAAGAAGCGGGCGTAACGTTCAAATCGCACATTGATGGCTCCACACATTTTTTCTCACCCGAAAACGTGATGGACATTCAGCGCTCCATTGGGGCCGACATTATCATGGCATTTGATGAGTGTACACCCTACCCTTGCGAATACAACTACGCAAAAAAATCGATGGTACTCACCCACCAGTGGCTTGCGCGATGCATCAACCGGTTAGCCGAAACGGCTCCGCGATACGGGTACCCGCAATCCTTATTTCCGATTGTTCAGGGCAGCACGTACAAAGACCTCCGTATTCAATCGGCTGAATACATAGCCGCGCAGGGGCAGGATGGCAATGCCATTGGGGGGTTATCGGTTGGCGAACCGCATGAGATTATGTATGAAATGACCCATGTTGTGTGCAGCATTCTGCCGGCCAACAAACCCCGTTACTTGATGGGCGTAGGCACCCCCGAAAATATCCTGGAGTGCATTGCCCTGGGTGTGGATATGTTTGATTGCGTAATGCCTACACGCAATGCACGCAACGGCATGCTGTTTACCACCGAAGGCATTATCAACATCCGCAACGAAAAATGGAAAGCTGACGTATCGCCCATTGACGCTCAATTGGGCGGATATGTGAGCACCTTTTATTCAAAGGCTTACCTTCGCCACCTCATCATCAACAAAGAAATTTTAGGCGCACAAATTGCTTCTATTCATAACCTTACTTTCTACCTTTGGTTGGTTAAAGAAGCCCGGCAACACATTCAGAACAATTCGTTTGTCGCGTGGAAAACTGAAATGGTGAAGAAGGTAACAACGCGGTTGTAAAATCATGAAACTCCTTGATCGGTATATCCTTAAACAATTTCTCAGCACCTTCATTTTTGTGGTGCTGATTCTGCTGGCCGTGATTACCGTAATCGACCTGACGGAAAAAACCGACAAGTATACCAAAGCCAATTTGAGTACCGCCCAAATTATAGGCTACTATGCCGATTTTCTTCCCTGGATAGCCAGCCTGGTAACACCCATTACCGTGTTTATCGCCACCGTATATGTTACTGCGCGCATGGCCGGCCGAACTGAAATCATTGCCATCCTCAGCAGCGGGGTAAGTTTCAAACGGTTCTTGCTGCCTTACTCCGTTGGTGCCATACTGATTGCGGTGGTGAGCTTTTACCTGAACGGGTGGGTAATTCCCGACTCGAATAAAACCAGGCTTGCCTTTGAGATCGAATACCTGAATAAAAATTCAAACCCGAACCTGCGAAACATCCATCTGCAAACCTCGCCCAATACATTTGTTTACATTCAGAGTTATAACAACATCACCGACAAAGGGTACCAGTTTACTCTCGAACGGTTCGAAAACAATAAACTCATGGAGAAACTTTCGGCCAATCGCATTGAGTGGGATACCGCCAAACATACCTGGATCTTGCGCGATTGGAAGCTGAAGAAAATTGAGGATGTATTTGAACCGGTAAAAGCCGGCACGCCCCTGGGCGAAAAAATTACAACCGGCATTTCCATGGATACTGCCCTGGTTATTCATCCGAAGGAATTTAAGAATGATTATCGGAAATATGACGGCTTGACCATTACCGAACTGGACGACTACATTCAAACCCTCCGATCGCGCGGGTCGGCCGGAATAGAGGTTTACGAAGTGGAGAAATATACACGGTATGCTTCGCCCTTCTCCATCTTCATCCTCACCTTTATGGGGGTGATTGTATCTTCCCGGAAAAGCCGGGGTGGCACCGGGTTTCAGATCGCACTCGGTTTTGCGCTGTCGTTTATTTTCCTTCTTTTTTTTATGATGTTACGCTCCTTTGCGGAAGCCGGTTCGATGCCGCCTCAAATTTCAGTTTGGATACCTACCCTGGTGTTTGGCGCCCTGTCCATCTTCATGTATAAATATGTCCCCCGGTAATGGCCACCACCACGGATTACCTCAAATTGCATTTTATTGTTTTTCTGTGGGGTTTCACCGCTATATTGGGTTTATTGATTTCAGTGCCCTCGGTAGAAATGGTTTTCTTTCGAACGTTGCTGGCAGCCCTCGGAATGGGCGCAGTAATGGCATTTACCGGTGGAACCTTTAAAATCACTTCTTCGGATGCGATAAAATTGTTGTTGATCGGTTTTATTGTTTGCCTGCACTGGCTGACATTTTTTGGATCGGCCCGGGTTTCGAATGCTTCCGTAAGTTTGGTTGGGTTTGCAACCAACTCCTTGTGGGCCGCCTTACTGGAGCCCTGGATGAACCGCAACCGCATAAAGAAATTTGAATTATTGCTGGGGTTGGTAGTCATTGGAGGCTTATACATAATTTTCTCATTCGACTTTGAATACAAACTCGGGTTGGCGCTGGGTGTTGCAGCAGGTTTTCTGGCGGCCTTGTTTTCGGTATTTAATGCAAATATGGTGAGGCGTATAGATGCTTACACCATAACCTTCTATGAAATGACAGGGGCCTTTCTGGCAACCGCTTTATTTCTGCCGGTGTATCGGCAAACGATTGCCGCGGAAGGTTTACTGCGGCTCTACCCTACTGCACTGGATTGGCTATACATTGCTATCCTGGCCTGGGTGTGTACGGTGTATGCCTTTTCGATGGCCGTTAAACTGATGAAACGACTTTCCGTCTTTTTCATTCAGCTTACGCTGAACCTGGAACCGGTCTACGGAATTATAATGGCCTTACTTGTTTTTGGAAGCAGTGAAAAAATGGGACTCAATTTTTACGTGGGCACCTTAATTATTATTGGTGCGGTGATTTCCTATCCGGCTTTAAAGCGCAGATTCGATAAGCCTGCATTTATGCAGTAGGGAATCCCGACCAGTAGGTTGACTCCGGAAACGAATCCCGGAGGTTCACTTCCTTATCAAATATTCCAAAGACAGAAGCGCCCGATCCGCTCATAGAAGCATATATAGCCCCCAAGTCGTAGAGTTTAGCTTTCAGCCGGCCGATTTCCGGAAATTGTTTAAAAACCGAAACCTCAAAATCATTAACCAGACTATTTTTCCACTGGTTAATATCGAGGTTCAAAATTACCGGAATCCCCACCTCATGCCGTTGAGGGGTTATTTGGGAATAAGCCTCGGCCGTTGATACATGAACTGGTGGCTTTACTAAAACCAGGTATTTTTTTTCTAAGGATATGGAGATTCCATGTAGAACATCACCCCGCCCCGATCCCAGCGTGGGTTTGTCTTCTATAAAAAATGCACAGTCGCTTCCCAAGCGTGCAGCATATAGTTTGAGTGTTTCGACCGATAACCCCAATTCAAAAATTTCATTTAACAGTCTTAGTGTAAAAGCGGCATTGGAGGAGCCCCCACCCAAACCGGCACCCGTGGGAAGGATCTTATGTAAATGGATATTCACCGGGCCAATACCATGGTTTAGATGCATTAACCGATAAGCTTTTACACAAAGGTTATCTTTGGTACTGCCTTCAATCAGGCGCCCGGTTATTGTGAACGAAAATTCTTTAGCTGGAATAACTTCCAGAACATCTGTCCAGGGAACGGGATAGAAACACGTTTCCAGGTTGTGATAGCCATCCGGCCGCTTCGAAAGAATATGGAGGCCAAGGTTAATCTTACAAGGCGAAAAAAAAACCATAGGTACAGGAAGCCGGTAGCTGGAAACCGGAACCAGAATTTACTTTGTTAAACGCTCAATCAGATTCTCCGTAATGCCCGTGGATGAGAACCCGCCATCGTGCATCAGGTTTTGCATGGTTACCATGCGGCTATAATCAGAGAACATCAGCACAATATAATTTGCGCAATCATCGGCAGATGCATTACCCAATGGCGACATCATTTGGGCATAATCAAAAAACACATCGAAACCGCTGATGCCTGTTCCGGCTGTGGTTTTGGTAGGCGATTGGGAGATGGTGTTTACCCGAACGTTTTTGAGTTTGCCAAACCGGTATCCATAGCTGCGGGCAATCGATTCGAGCAAGGATTTGGCCTGGGCCATATCGGAATAATCGGGGAAGGTACGTTGAGCTGCGATGTAGGAGAGCGCCACAATGGATCCCCATTCGTTCATGGCATCCGTCTTCTCGGCTGTCTGCATCACCTTATGAAACGACAACCCCGAAATGTCAAGTGTTTTTAAGAACCAATCGTAATTCAAATCGCCATACGGCTTATCTTTACGAACATTCGGACTCATGCCGATGGAGTGAAGTACAAAATCGAGTTTTCCGCCCAATACTTCCATGGACTTATTAAATAAGGTGTTCAGGTCTTGTTCAGAAGTGGCATCAGCAGGGATAACTTCGGCATTGCACATCTTGGCAAGTTCATTGATTTTACCCATGCGCATAGCAATGGGTGCATTGGTGAGGGTGAAGTTCCCACCCTCTTCCTTTACTTTAAGGGCTGTTTTCCAGGCGATGGAGTTCTCATCCAAAGCCCCGAAAATGATACCCCGTTTCCCTTTTAATAAGTTGTAGGCCATACCGTAAAATTTTTGCTAAAAGTATTGAATTCCCGTTGAGTGACAAAAATTCAAAGGAATCCCTTAAATTTAGCGTGTAAGCTTTAAAAATATTGTTAACTTTAATCTGCATCCTAAACCCTTTATACTATGGAAGTTCCTCATGAGTTTCTTGATGCCTGGAGTCAGTACATGTACATTGGAGCGGTAGCCTTTGCTTGCTTGGGCCTGCTAATCCTTGTTTACCATGAAGTAAGGATATTGATGATCAGGGATTTAAAAGAAAAGTATGACTATGTAAACCTGAATGAAATCAAGTTCTTCTGGATTGCCGTCATCGCATTTATTGTTGCTGCGTTTTTGTTTTTGAACACCCTGGCGGGTGATTGGATTCATAAAAGCGGCATGCGGTGGTTCTACGTCCGGCTGTTCATTACCTCGGTTTTTGCGGTTATCGCTTATTTTTTCTTCTACAGCTCCGTTCGCATTTATTACCCGCGCTTTGTGGATAAACGATTGAACAAGTTGCGGAATAAACCCCGGGTATCGCCTGCCGGAAATGCTATGCGCAAGCTCAGCGAGCAGGAAGAAGATGCCCACATGGAGGCCAGCATGATAGAGGAAGAGATGTTCCACTCTATTGATTACGATGTTTGGCTGGATGAAAAAACCGGGTTTAAGCGAATTGAAAAATACATGGCCTATCAGCATGCCGAAGAGTGCCCGGATTGCGGCTATTACACCTTTAAGATTTATAAAGAAGAACTCGAGAAAACACCTACGGAAACAGAAACCGGTTTGTTCATCAAACACTATAAATGCAATTACTGCAATTACCGGGAAGCCCGCGAGCAAGTGCTGGCGCCCTTCCTAAAAAATGCTTGATGAACACCCCCTAATAAACTTCAACAAACTGCGGTAAAGCGTATTTACCGCAGTTTTTTTTTGACCTCTTCACAACCCAATCCAGTACGCTAGTATGAGTCATGTATTGTTTTCGTTGCTTTTTAGTTAAAATACTCATTTTTTAATGACA